>URSP01000069.1:0-9159 GCA_900550515.1 uncultured Collinsella sp.
CCCGGAGTGGAGGCGCTTCTCGATGCCTAATCGCACCCTTCTTATCGCTGGTAACTGGAAGATGAACAACGACGTCGCCGAGGCCGCTAAGCTCGCCGACGAGCTGGCTCAGGCTCTGCCCGAGGTTCCGGCTGGCGTCGAGGTGCTCGTCTGCCCTCCGACCATCGACATCACCACGGTTCATGACCGCATTCAGGCTGCCCCCATCGCCCTCGGTGCACAGAACGTGTACTGGGAGGCCAAGGGTGCCTTCACCGGTGAGTCCTCTTGCGACATGCTCAAGTCCGCTGGCTGCACCTACTGCATCATCGGCCACTCCGAGCGTCGTGACTACTTCCACGAGACCGACGAGGACCAGAACAAGAAGGCCAAGGCCCTCGTTGCCGCCGGTCTTGTTCCCGTCTTCTGCTGCGGCGAGTCCCTCGAGGTCCGCGAGGCCGGCACCTATGTCGAGCACGTCGTGAACCAGGTCAAGGCTGGCCTTGCTGGTCTTGAGATCACCTGCCCCAAGCAGGTCGTCGTCGCCTACGAGCCCATCTGGGCCATCGGCACCGGCAAGACCGCTACTGCTGAGGATGCTCAGGAGGTCTGCGGCGCTATCCGTGAGACCCTCAAGGAGATGTTTGGCGAGGAGCTCGCTAACGGCATCCGCGTTCTCTATGGTGGCTCTGCCAAGCCCGGCAACATCGCCGAGCTCGTCGCCAAGCCCGACGTCGACGGCGCCCTCGTGGGCGGCGCTTCGCTCAAGGCTGCCGACTTCGCCTCTATGGTCGTCAAGGCAGGCGAGTAGGACATATGGCACAGCGTCATCTTCCTGCACTCCTGATCATCATGGACGGCTGCGGCCTGGCTCCGGCCGATGGCGAGAACGCCGTCGCCGCTGCTAAGACGCCCTTCCTTGATAGCCTGTACGAGAAGTACCCCCACACCACGCTCGGCGCTTCGGGCGAGGATGTGGGTCTTCCCGATGGCCAGATGGGTAACTCCGAGGTGGGTCACCTCAACATCGGTGCCGGCCGCATCGTGTTCCAGGAGCTTTCGCGCATCAACAACGCCATCAAGGATGGCTCCATCGCCAAGAACGAGGTCTTCGTCAAGGCTATGGACGACGTCAAGGCTGATGGCAAGACTCTCCACCTCATGGGCCTTATGAGCCCTGGCGGTGTTCATTCTCACATGAACCACGTCGAGGCTCTGGTCAAGATGGCTGCCGAGCATGGTGTCAAGACCGTTCGCGTCCACGCCTTCATGGATGGCCGCGACGTCGACCCGCAGTCCGGTGCCGGTTACATGAGTGAGTTCTGCGCCTTCCTGGCTAAGATCTCCGAGGAGACCGGTTGCGACGCTCGCGTTGCCACCGTCTCGGGCCGTTATTGGGCCATGGACCGCGATAATCGTTGGGAGCGCATCCAGCGCGCCTACGACGTCATGGTCAACGCGTCCGATGCCGATACCGACCCCGTGGCCGGTATCAAGGCCTACTACGAGAAGGATCCGCGCGGCGATGAGTTCGTCGAGCCCTTCGCTGCCCACAACGAGGGCATCCACAAGGGCGACGCGGCCATCTTCTTCAACTTCCGTCCCGACCGCGCTCGTCAGATGACCCGCGTGTTCACGGACAAGGAGTTCGACGGCTTTGAGCGCGAGCAGATCAAGCTTTCGCACTTTGTGACGATGACCGAGTACGATCCGACGTTTGACGTCGAGGTCGCCTTCCCCAAGACGTTCCCCGAGAACGTCCTGGCTGACGTCATCGCCGCCAATGGCCTGAAGCAGCTGCACACTGCCGAGACCGAGAAGTACGCCCACGTGACGTTCTTCCTCAACGGCGGTATCGAGGAGCCCAAGGAGGGCGAGGAGCGCGTGCTCGTCGCTTCCCCCAAGGTCGCTACCTACGATCTGCAGCCTGAGATGAGCGCTCCCGAGGTTACTGAGAAGCTTGTCGCCGCCATCAACGAGGATCGCGCTGATTTCTACATCGTGAACTTCGCGAACTGCGACATGGTTGGTCACACCGGTGTCTTCGACGCCGCCGTTAAGGCCGTCGAGGCTGTTGACGATGCCCTGTCCAAGGTTGTCCCGGCGATTCTCGCCAAGGGCGGCTTTGCACTGATTACCGCCGACCACGGCAACGCCGATCACATGTTTGACGTTGCTTCCGACGGTTCCAAGCATCCGTTTACGGCTCACACCACCAACCGCGTGCCGTTCATCATCGTTGATGAGAAGGCCAAGCTCACCGGTATCGAGGACGGCCGTCTTTCCGATATCGCTCCGACCATGCTCACCATGGCTGGTATTGAGCCTTCCGCCGAGATGACGGGCCGCGTGCTCGCTACCGAGGCCTAATAGAAAACAAATACCGTTTTCTAGCAAGGGGGTTGTCCACAACCGGACAACCCCCTTTTTGGTATTTCTGCCATTTCCACCCCGTCCTTGAGTGGCAGGTAGGGGAGAGCGGGGGATTGTGGTACAGTACTGGAGTTTGAACTGTTCTATTAAGGAGCTTATCTATGGGTCCGTTCCAGATTCTTCTGTTTGTCGTTTGGGCTGTTTCTGCCGTGGCGCTGACGATTCTCGTCCTGATGCATTCCGGTAAGGGTACCGGCGTTTCCGATATGATTGCTAGCTCGCTGTATAACTCCAGCTCTGCCACGGGCGTCATGGAGCAGAACCTCGATCGCCTGACGGTAATTATGGCCGTTGTTTTTGCCGTGTGCGTCGTCCTGTGCATGTTCTTCTTCCCGCAGGGCATCGTCGGCTACTAAGCATCGGCGTATATACGTTTGCAATGGGTCTCGCAGGTGCGGGACCCTTTTTGTTTACATATTTGTAACAGAGTCAAAATATCCCCACATACTTCGCCCAACTAAAGAAATTCTCGACCGTTAACCAGAATTAGCCCCAAATCGTGCATAAAATGCGCTACTGTATTGCTAAACGTTGGCCTGTTGTGCATAACCAGCCATAGCAACGGGCGGCGTTTTGATGGTTCGGATCGGATTGTCTCGACATGTGTCCGACTGAACATTTCTTTGTCCTATCTCATAAGGAGGATGGCATGGCTGATTCTATGTTCCACCAGCCCGTTATGGGTCGTCGCGCCTTTGTCGGCGGTACCCTTGCTGCGAGCTCCATGGCTTTTCTTGCCGCATGCGGCAAGAAGGGCGGCGACGCTTCCGGTTCTGATTCCGGTTCGACGCTGAACTTCTACATCAACAACCCGGTCTGCATCGACCCCTACAATGTCCAGGAGGACCAGGGCACTCAGGTCGAGTACCAGCTCTTTGACGCTCTGACCTCTTATGACGCCGAGAAGGGCGAGATCGTTCCACTGGCTTGCGAGTCCTTTGAGGCCAACGACGACGCCACCGAGTTCACCTTCAAGATCAAGAAGGCCAAGTTCCACAACGGTGACGACGTTACCTCCAAGTCCTTCAAGCTCGGTTGGGAGCGTCTGGTCAACACCAAGTCGGCCATCGCTACCGAGTACGGCCCTTCCGAGGTCTCCTATCACCTTTCTATGGTCGAGGGCTATGACGACCTGCTTGCCGGTAACGCTACCGAGCTCAGCGGTGTTACTTGCCCCGACGATGAGACCCTCGTCGTCAAGCTGGCTTCCGCTTACGCCGACTTCCCCTTCGTCGCCTCTCACCCGGCTCTGGCCCCGGTTCCCGAGTGCGCCGAGTCCGATGTCAAGAGCTTCTATCTTGCACCGGTCGGTAACGGCCCGTTCATGATGGACGGCAAGTGGGAGGATGGTCAGGAGATCAACCTCAAGAAGTTCGACGATTACTATGGCGACAAGGCCAAGATCGATGGTATCCACTTCCAGGTCATCAAGGACATGGAGACCGCTTACAAGGAGTTCCAGGCCGGTAACCTCGACGTCTGCGACGTTCCCGTTGCTCAGATCGACGCCGCCAAGAAGGATCGCGGCGTGTCCAAGGACGGCTACACCATGGGCGACGGCGAGCGCATGCTGCTCGGCGCCGAGCCTTCTACCTACTACCTGACCTGCAACAACACGACCGAGCCGTTCAACAACGCCGACCTGCGCAGGGGTATCTCCCTGGCCATCAACCGTGAGGCCATCTGCAAGACCATCTTCAAGGGTACCCGTACCCCCGCTGACGGCATTGTTCCTCCGGGCATCGATGGCTACAAGGAGGGCGCATGGGAGTTCTGCGCCTACGACGTCGACAAGGCTAACGAGTACCTCGACAAGGTTGCTCCCGCTGGCGCTAACGGCGATCGTGGCATTAACGTGACCCTTTCCTACAACCAGGACGGTGGCCACAAGGAGATTATGGAGTCCATCATCGGTGACCTTGCCAAGGTTGGCGTTACCGCTGTCTCCGATACCCCCGAGTGGTCTGCCCTGCTCGAGCAGTATCAGAACTTTAACTATCAGTTCGGTCGTCTGGGCTGGGTTGCCGACTACCCGATCATGGACAACTTCCTGTATCCGCTGTTTCACTCCGACTCCCTCGGTGGCGACAACCGTTCTGGTTACAACAACCCCGAGTTCGACGCCAAGCTCGACGAGGCTCGCACTACGGTTGACGACAAAGAGCGCGTCGCTAAGATGCAGGAGGCCGACGCAATGGTCGCTGCCGACTGCCCGGTCATCCCGGTGATGTTCTACACGCACACCATCGTCGGCTCCGATCGCATCAAGCACCTCTATGTCGATCCGCAGAAGCACGCCGATCTGGGTACCGCTGAGCTCGCCTAAGAGTTTGCAGCTTCCGTGAGGGTCAAGTATTTACGTAGACCTCATGGGAAACATACAGTTCTCCCTAACCTGGGGTAAACTGGCTGATGGTAATTTTGGGATGCCGGTCTGGCGATCGGCATCCCATTTAGGTTAATCCCTAGATAGGGGAGTGGTATGGGTAAGTACATCGTTAAACGTGTGCTTCAGTTCATCCCGGTGTTTTTGGGCGTCACGCTGATTCTGTTCGCCCTCCAGAATATCGTGCCGGGAGATCCGATCAAGCTGATCGGTGGAGACAAGGCTCTGTCCCCCGAGGTGGAGCTTCAGCTTCGCGTCCGCTATCACCTGGTCCAGTCGGACGAGGACGGCAACGCGATCCTTGACGAGAACGGCGATCCCGTTCAAACGTCGCTCGTGGACCGTTACTTGTATTACATGAACGGCCTGCTTCATGGCGATCTGGGCAATTCGTATCAGCGCAAGCTGCCGGTTACGGAAATCTTTGCCCAGAAGTATCCGTATACGGTCAAACTTGCCGCGTGCGCCATCGTGCTCGAGGCAATCATGGGTATCGGTGCGGGTATCATTTCGGCGGTAAAGCGTTATTCCTTCTGGGATATTTTGGTAACGCTCACCACTTCGATCCTCGTTGCCGTTCCGGCCTTCTGGCTCGGTATGTTGTTGCAGCTGTTCTTTGGCGTCATCCTCAAAGACGCCACGGGCGGTGCATTCTCCATGCCGATCTCGGGTGCCGGCGGTGCCAGCTCTCAGTATCAGGATTGGATGCACTATGTGCTTCCGACCATTACGCTGGCTTCGGTTTCGACCGCATACGCCGCCCGCATTATGCGCTCGCAGCTGCTTGACGTCATGAACCAGGATTACATTCGTACGGCAAAAGCCAAGGGTCTCTCCAATCGCGCGATCATCATCAAGCATGCGCTTAAGAATGCACTCATCCCCGTCGTTACCTATATTGGTGTCGACTTTGGCGGCATGCTTTCGGGCGCCATCCTGACCGAGACGGTCTTCAACTGGCCCGGTATCGGCTATGAGGTCTATCGCGCCATTAGCATGCGTGACTGGCCCATCGTTATGGGCGGCGTTACGCTCATCGTCGTCGTCGTCATGGTGATCAACCTGCTCGTCGACATTAGCTATGCATTCCTCGACCCGCGCATCCGCCTTGGCGGTCCGTCGGATAAGGCCTAAGGGAGGTACGTCTCATGCAGGAAACTGATCCTCAGTCTCAGGAGCAGGCTACCGCCACCAAGGCCGCATCTGCTCCCGCCAAGTCCCGCACGCTGTGGGGCGACGCTTTTAAGCGTCTTCGTAAGAACAAGCTCGCCGTTATCGGTGTCTGCTGGATCATCATCGTCGTTGTGGTTGCCCTGACCGCAGATCTGTGGGCTAAACCCTGGCTCGGTTCGCCAACGGCTTCCGACTCAACCACCATGGCCCAGACGTCGCTGATGGCTCCGTGTGCAGAGCACCCGTTTGGCACCGACGCCCTTGGTCGTGACATTCTCGTCCGCGTTATCTACGGTGCACGTGTTTCGCTTTCCGTCGGTATTATGGCCACTGCGATCTCCACGGTGATTGGTCTGGTCATGGGTGCCCTAGCCGGTTTCTACGGCGGCATCTGGGATACGATCATCATGCGCTGCGCGGATATCTTCCTGGCATTCCCGTACGTGCTTTTCGTTGTCGCCATGATCGCCGTTATCGGCCGTGGTCTTCAGAACGTCTTTTTTGCCATCGGCATTCTCGGCTGGCCTTCGATTGCGCGCGTCTTCCGCTCTGCAATCTTGACGGTCAAGGAAAACGATTATGTTGACGCTGCGCGCGCGATGGGTGCATCTGATGCTCGTATCGTCGTGCGTCACATCTTCCCGAACTCCGTCGCCTCCATCGTGGTCTACGCGACCATGAACATTGGTGGCGCCATTCTGACCGAGTCCGCTCTGTCCTTCCTCGGCATGGGCGTTATTCCGCCTACGCCTTCGTGGGGCTCCATGATTCAGGACGGTCAGCAGTATCTTCTGACTGCTCCCTGGATGATGATCATGCCCGGTCTGGCAATTCTCTCGACGGTGCTCGCCTTCACCCTGCTGGGTGACGGTTTGCGCGACGCCCTCGACGTCAAGATGAAGGACGCATAAGGATGAAGAAGAACAAGAACTATGTGGACCTGAAGGACCAGCCGGTTCCCGAGGGCCAGCATCTGCTCGAGGTCGATGACCTTAAGATGTATTTCCACACCGAGGATGGCGTTGTTCGCGCTGTCGACGGTGTCTCCTACACGCTCGATCGCGGCGAGACCCTGGGCGTCGTCGGTGAGTCCGGCTCCGGTAAGTCCGTGACTGCCATGACCATCATGGGCCTTATCTCGATGCCTCCGGGAAAGATTGAGGGCGGCGACGTTCGCTATCGCGGTCGTTCTATCCTCGAGATGACCGAGGAAGAGATGCAGCACATTCGCGGTAACGATATCGCGATGATCTTCCAGGATCCTATGACCTCCTTGAACCCGGTCTATAAGATCGGCAAGCAGGTAGGCGAGGGTCTTCGTCTGCACCGTGGCTACTCCAAGCAGGAGGCGCTCAAGCGCGCCACCGAGCTTTTGGACCTCGTTGGCATTCCCGAGCCCGAGAAGCGCGTCAATGAGTATCCGCACCAGTTCTCTGGCGGTATGCGTCAGCGCGTCATGATTGCCATGGCTCTTGCCTGCGATCCCGATATTTTGATTGCCGACGAGCCCACGACTGCCCTGGACGTTACCATTCAGGCTCAGATTATTGAGCTTATGCAGGAAATGCAGGAGAAGAACGGCAACGCCATCATCATGATCACCCATGACCTGGGCGTTGTCGCTGATATGGCCGACAAGATCATGGTTATGTACGCCGGCCGTCCCGTCGAGTTCGGTACTGCTGAGGAAATCTTCTACGAGAGCCGCCACCCCTACACCTGGGGCCTTATCCGCTCCATCCCGGAGCAGGCCATCGAAGAGAAGAAGCCTCTTACGCCGATTCACGGCAACCCGCCTTCGCTCATGAACCTGCCTGAGGGCTGCGTGTTCTCGCCTCGTTGTCCCTATGCGACGGACAAGTGCCGCAAGCAGCGCCCCGAGCGCGTTGTCACCGAGTCCGGCCACTATTCTGCGTGCCATTATTCCGGTGACCCCGAGTTCCTCAAGAACGCTCCTGATACGTCCCGTACGCGCAAGGATTCCAAGAAGGGAGGCGAGGCGTAAATGGCAGACAATAACGAGCGTACTCCGCTGCTGAGGGTCGAGCACCTTTCCAAGGAGTTCCCCGCAGAGTCCGGCATGTTCGCCAAGCGTTTTTCCAAGCGCGTCGTCTCTGCTGTAAATGACATCTCTTTTGAGATTTATCCTGGCGAGACCTTTGGTCTGGTTGGCGAGTCTGGTTGCGGCAAGTCCACGACGGGCCGCACTATTATGCGTCTGACCAAGCCGACCGCCGGTAAGGTGTTCTTCCAGGGCAAAGATGTTGCCCAGATGAGCAAGCATGAGATCAAGGACATGCGTCGCGAGATGCAGTTCATCTTCCAGGATCCCTATGCTTCGCTCAATCCCCGTATGACCATCGGCGAGATCGTCTCCGAGCCCATGACCATTCATGGCGTGGGTACCAAGGAGGAGCGCATTGAGCGCGTCCGCGAGCTGCTGGACGTCGTCGGTCTGAATCCCGAGCACATCAACCGTTATCCGCACGAGTTCTCGGGCGGCCAGCGCCAGCGTGTCGGCATCGCCCGCGCGTTCGCTCTGAAGCCCAAGCTGATTATCTGCGACGAGCCTGTCTCTGCACTTGACGTATCCATTCAGGCCCAGGTTCTGAACCTTCTTAAGGAGCTCCAGGACAAGTTCGGTACCGCGTATCTGTTTATCGCTCACGACCTGTCCGTCGTGCAGCACATTTCCGATCGCGTTGCCGTTATGTATCTGGGTAAGATGGTTGAGGTTTCGGACTGGAAGACGCTCTACAGCGAGCCTCACCATCCGTACACGCAGTCGCTGCTGTCTGCCGTGCCGGTTCCCGATCCTGATATCCAGAAGACCCGCAAGCGCATCATCCTCGCTGGCGATCCGCCGTCGCCGCTGGATCCGCCGACCGGTTGCCGTTTCCACACTCGCTGCCCGATCGCTCAGGGTATCTGCTCTGAGAAGCTTCCCGAGTTTAAGGAAGTTGCACCTGGTCACTGCTGCGCGTGCCACTTCGCGGAGCCGTTCCCGATCAAGGAATCGCACATCGACCTGTAGTCGGTTGTTATCGTCCGGGCCCGCCCTGAAGTTACTTTTCAGAACGTCCTCGGACATGCATGAAACCCCCGCTGCGCACTTCGTGCGGCGGGGGTTTCATGCGTCCTGACGCTCCTATTTGGCAAGGTGTTTTTTAGAATCCATTTTGCGCTCG
>URSP01000070.1:0-8928 GCA_900550515.1 uncultured Collinsella sp.
AACCGAATATCCGCTCTGGGTCTGGGCTGCATGAGGTTTCCCGGTGCGCCGGGACGTCCGGATGCGAAGACAGCCGATGCCATCATTTCCCGTGCGGTGGAGCAGGGGATTAATTATCTGGACACCGCGTATCTCTATCCCGGTAACGAGGCGTGCGTGGGCGCCTCGCTTGAGCGCTTGGGGCTGCGTGACCGGGTGTTGCTGGCGACCAAGTTGCCGCATGCTTCGTGCAAGTGCGCGGAGGATTTCGACCGGTTCTTCGATGAGCAACTGCGGCGCCTGCGGACCGACCATATCGACTATTACCTCATGCATAACATTACCTCGCCCGCCCAGTGGGAACGTGTGGTGGCATTGGGCATTGAGGACTGGATCGCGTGTCAAAAGGCGGCGGGGCGCATTCGCCAGATTGGTTTTTCGTACCACGGCAGCGCGGTGGATTTCCTGACGATGCTTGACGCATATGACTGGGATTTTTGCCAGATACAGTACAACTATGCCGGCGAGCGTTACCAAGCGGGAACGGCAGGACTCATGGCGGCTGCGGAGCGCGGGCTCGCGGTGTTTGTGATGGAGCCGCTGCTGGGCGGGCGTTTAGCGGGCAAGCTGCCGCCACGGGCCCGCGCTGTGCTCGATAGTGCCCGTGACCCGCATTTGCGCACTCCTGCCGCCTGGGGTCTTTCGTGGGTGTGGAATCATCCTCAGGTGACGATGCTGCTTTCGGGTATGACCGATATCGCGCAGGTGGATGAGAATTCGTCACTGGCAGACCTCGCGTTGCCGAATTCGATGACTGCCAACCAGCTCGACACGATTGCGCGCGTGTTGATGGAGTTTGAGAAATCGAACCGTGTGCCCTGCACGGGATGCGGCTACTGCATGCCATGCCCCAAGGGTATCAACATTCCCGGCTGCTTTGCCGCCTACAACGCGAGCTATGCGCACAGCTGGTTTACGGGGCTGTCGCAATACTTTACGGCGAGTGCGGTGCGCACGAGCGAGCCCAAGCTCGTGAGCAATTGCGTCAAGTGCGGCAAATGCGCGCGCCACTGCCCACAGCACATCGATATTCCCGAGCGTCTCGACGATGTGCGCCGACGTTTCCAGCCTGGTCCCGTGACGGCGGTGCTTAAGGCCTTCGGCAAAACGCGCTCCTCATGACCCTTTTATAACTTGCGGTGGAATAGTTCCTGTTTGCGGCAGAATAGGGGCCAAACAGGAACTATTTCACCGCAACTGAAGGGGGCTGTCGTGGGTCATCGGGATTCATGTGATGATTTGCGTGAGGTTTGTTGGGGCGTTTTGGGCGCTGGACACATTTCGCATCGATTTGCATCGTCGCTCAAGGAGGTGGACGGGGCACGGCTTGTGGCTGCCGCCGGCCGCACTCCTTCGCATGTTGAGGAGTTTTGCAGGGCGTTTTCGATTGATGCCGCGCACAGTTATGCCACGGCTGACGATAGCGGCGATGTGGCTTATGATGCGCTGATTGCCGACCCCGATGTCGACGCAATCTACTTGGCTCTTCCACATGGCATGCATGCGCATTGGGTCTGTCGGGCACTGCGCGCGGGAAAGGCCGTGCTGTGCGAAAAGCCGGCCGTTTTGAGTGAGGAAGAGGCTCTCTCGATTGCCTCCACCTCTCGTGAGCGTGGCGTGCTGTTTATGGAGGCGATGAAGAATCGGTTTTGCCCGATGCGCGCTCGCGTGAAAGACTTGCTTGCGTCGGGTGAGCTTGGCCGTATTGTCTCGATTGAAAGCGTACAAAAGCTCGATTACGGCGAGTCTCCTTCGGGCTATCTGCTTGATTCGTTGCAGGGCGGCTGTCTATATGACATGGGCTGCTATGCGGTCGGTTGGTTTGAGGATTTGCTCGCGGGCGCGTGCGAGGTTTCATCCCGTGAAGTTCGCTGGCGTGACGTATCAGGCGGCCGCGTCGATTGGGCCGACGAGATCCGTATGAGCGTCGGCGGTATACCCATTCATATGGTGTGCGACGGCAAAGCAACATATGAAAGCCGCTTAACGATTGCCTGTGAGCGGGGCTCATTGGAAATCGAGCGTCTCCATCGCCCCGAGCTCGCCCATGTGAAGTATTCCGACGGTCGAACGCTCGAAATAAATGCCCCGTTTGAGATCGATGATTTCTACGGCGAAATCCAGCATGCGACCCAGCTCATCCGGGCGGGGAAACTCGAGAGTCCCGTCATGCCCCTTGCCGCCACGCAGCGCTGCGCGCGCATTATCGATGCGATTCGCTTGAAACTTTAGTGCGTGGGGGCATGGCGCCAGCGCCCGGAATGCCTTGGAGGCCTTTGCCCCTGATGCCCCTTTTATAACTTGCGGTGGAATACGGTCTGTTTGCGCCAAAATAAGGCACCAATAGACCGTATTTCACCGCAACTGATGAGGAGGGAGCTGGAGATGCTGACGATCGGGTGTCATCTTTCGACGACGAAGGGCTATCGGGCAATGGGGGAGACGGCGTTGTCCATTGGCGCCAATACCTTTGCGTTCTTTACGCGCAACCCGCGCGGTGGCAAGGCAAAAGACCTTGACATGGATGACGTGGCGGCCCTGCGCGAGCTTATGGAGCAAAACGACTTTGGCCCGCTCGTGGCTCATGCCCCGTATACCTATAACCCCTGCTCCGCTAAGGAGCGGGCGCGCGAGTTTGCCCTGGAGGCCATGGCCGAGGATCTGCAGCGCATGGAAGCGCTGCCCGGCAACTACTACAACTTCCATCCCGGTGCGCATGTGGGGCAGGGCTCCGACGCCGGCATTCAGATGATTGTCGACGCCCTGTGTCAGGTGATGTTTGAGGGCCAGCAGACGACGGTGCTGCTCGAGACCATGTCGGGCAAGGGCACCGAGGTGGGCCGCAGCTTTGAGGAACTGGCGCTCATCATTGAGGGTGTTGCCGGCAAACGCCCCGAGCTGTCGGCCAAGCTGGGCGTTTGCCTAGACACCTGCCATGTGAGCGATGCCGGCTACGACATCATCCATGATCTGGACGGCGTACTCGACGAGTTCGACCGCGTGGTGGGTATCGATCGCTTGCATGCCGTACACATCAACGATTCGAAGAACTCTTGTGGCGCCCATAAAGATCGTCACGAGTGCATCGGCAAGGGATACCTTGGCAGTGAGGAATTTGGTGGAGGTATGCAGGTTATGCAGAATATTGTATCGAATGGCCGTTTGCGTTCGCTGCCGTTTATTTTGGAGACTCCGAACGAACTTGCAGGTTATGCAGCTGAAATTAGACTATTAAGGTCATTGCAGCAGTAATGACTGTCACAAAGTAGAGTATTCCATTCACGTTATGGGTTTGTTTCAATCAGTTTTCTCATTGCAGATTCGTAATTCCGGGTGCATAATAGCCAACAGTTTTTGCAGACCTCTGAATCAAACGAGGTCACCGGAAGGAGACTTATTATGAAGCTGAAGAAGCTTGGCGCATTTGCCGCCACGGGTGCTATGGCGCTCGCCCTTGCTCTGACGGGCTGCGGTTCGTCCAACGCCACCTCTGGTTCTGATGCCGGTTCCAGCAGCTCTGACGACGCTAAGGTCGAGAAGGTCGACGGCTCCAAGGAGTACGCGCTCGTCAAGGACGGTACGCTGACCGTCGGCACCTCTGCCGAGTACGCTCCGTTTGAGTACAAGGATGACAACGGCGATTATCAGGGCTTTGACCTTGAGCTCATCAAGGCTATCGGCGACAAGCTGGGCCTGGATGTCGAGTATGTCAACAATGACTTTGACACGCTGGTTCCGGGCGTCGCTTCGGGCGCCAAGTATGATGTCTCCATCGCGGCTATCACCGACACGCCCGAGCGTGAGAAGGAAGTCACTTTCTCCGATTCCTACTACATGGACGATCAGGCTATCGTGACCAAGGTCGATAACACCGACATCACGGCCGACAACTACAGCGAGAAGCTCAACAACGCCGACGCTACCATCATCGTCCAGTCTGGCTCGACCGCCGAGTCTTTTGCCCAGGAGAACTTCCCCAAGGCCAAGATCGTCCCCTACAAGGACGCCACCGAGTGCTTTAGCGCTCTGCAGTCCGATAAGGGCGACGCCGTAGTCACCAACCGCTCCGTTGCCAGCCAGCTGACCGCCGAGCAGTTCAACACCTGCCAGACCATCAAGCAGATCAGCACCGGCGAGGAGTACGCCATTGCCATCAACCAGGGCAACACCAAGCTCAAGGATGACATCAACCAGGCCATCAAGGACCTGACCGACGACGGTACCGTCGACGCCCTCATGGCTAAGTACAACATCAAGTAAAATAGCTACTTGATTGCTCGCGGGCCCTTTCCGTTTTGGCGGAGAGGGCCTTTGCGCTTCTCTTGACGGAGAGTATTTCCGTCTCGTTTTGCCGGCAACTTCTACGATAGGAGCCACCTTGTCTCGACTGAACAAAGGGGCCGCGGAGCAGCGTTTTCCACTGCCCGCCTTGCTCCAAAAGCTAGCCTGCGCCATGGCCGTGGCGCTCGCGCTGGTGTGCGCAGGGGCATATGCGCCCACGACCGCCCAGGCGCTTGAGACCGCAAAGATTACCGCCCGACCCAACACTGGTTCGGGCAGCGCTGTGGTCGGCGGTACCGAGACGCGCATTACCTGGGAGGTCCAGGCCGATGCCGACGAGGAGCTGAGCGGTCTTTCTTTGACATTTGTCGACGGCACGACGTTTGGTACCGATGACACGCGATTGACGATGCTCTCGGGCGAGGACCTCATGGATCGTACGCCCATGAAGCCCACGTGCAAGGCTGACGGCCAGACGCTCAAGATTGACTTTGGCGAGGCGGCACCTGCTGGCGGCTTTTTCCGTGTCGAGGTTTACGGCGTGACGTTTCCCGTCGAGGGCGGCGATGAGGCCTTTAGCGGCACCTATACGCTCGCCGACGGTTCGACCAAGAAGATTTCAAAAATTCCTTCCGTCGAGATCAAGGGCGTGACGGCCTTCGATAACTTCCTGGCCGATCTTAAGGAGCAGCCGTGGGTCAAGGCCTGGAACTCCAATATGTTCCTGCGCCTGTTCTTGAACCCGGTCATTTTGGTCCAGAGCCTGCCGATCGTCTTTAAGGGCTTCCTTATGTCGCTTTCGATCGTGCTTGTGGCGTTTCCGCTGGCAATTCCCTTTGGCTTTGCCTTGTCGCTCATGCGCATCTCCAAGTCGCGCATCCTGCGCTGCCTCGCCGGCATCTATGTGAATATCATCCGCGGTACGCCGGCGTTCCTGCAGATCTATATCGCGTTCTTCGGTCTGCCGTTGGCCGGCGTCAAGGTGGACGACTATGTCTTGGGCGTTATCGTCATGGCCATGAACTCGTCTGCGTACCTGTGCGAGATCTTCCGTGCCGGTATTCAATCGATCCCCAAGGGCCAAAACGAGGCTGCGCGTTCGCTGGGCATGAACGCGTTCCAGACGCTGCTCTATGTCATGATTCCGCAGACGTTCCGTAATGTTTTGCCTACGCTGACCAGCGAGTTTATCTTGCTTTACAAGGATACGTCGCTGCTTGCCGCCGTGGGTGTGGTCGAGATCGTCATGAACGCCCGTACCATCGTGGCCACGACGGGCTCCATCACGCCGTATGTGGTTGCCGCCCTGTTCTATCTGGTCATCACCCTGCCGCTCGCTCGCTTGGTGAGCGGTCTTGAGGCGAGGCTTTTGGGCACGACCGAGACCAAGAAGAAGCGTCCCGCCAAGAGCGCCGGACAGGTTGTCGCGACGCCTGCCGATCACATCGCCGGTTTGTAAGGAGGTCCTATCATGAGCGAAACCAATAACTCGAACGAGGTCGTCGTCAGTATCAAGAACCTCCAGAAGGCCTTTGGCGATAACGTGGTCCTGCGCGATATCGATCTAGATGTGCACAAGGGTGAGGTCGTTGTGGTCCTGGGCCCTTCGGGCTCGGGCAAGTCGACGATGCTTCGCTGCATCAATCGTCTGGAGCATCCCACGAGCGGCTCGATCATCGTTGAGGGCGTGGACGTGTGCGCCAAGGGTGTCGACCTCAACAAAGTGCGCACGCACCTGGGCATGGTGTTTCAGCAGTTCAACCTGTTCCCGCACCTGTCGGTCAAAAAGAACGTCATGCTTGCGCAGCAAAAGGTGCTCAAGCGCAGCAAGGAAGAGGCCGAGAAGATCGCCGTCGAGGAGCTGACCAAGGTCGGCCTGGCCGAGCGCATCGACTTTATGCCGAGCCAGCTCTCGGGCGGTCAGCAGCAGCGCGTGGCGATCGCCCGCGCCCTGTCGATGAATCCACACGTGATGCTCTTTGACGAGGCTACGTCAGCGCTTGACCCCGAGCTTGTCCGCGACGTTCTTGGCGTCATGCGCGATCTTGCACGTGACGGTATGACCATGATCGTGGTGACGCACGAGATGGGCTTTGCCCGCGATGTCGCCGACCGCGTGGTCTTTATGGACGGCGGCGTTATCGTGGAAGAGGGCACGCCGAGCGAGGTCTTCGACCATCCCAAGAGCGAACGCACCAAGGCGTTCTTGGGCAACATCTCGTAGCCGCTTTATATGACTGACATAGCAGAAAACGGGAGCCGGATGTGATCCGGCTCCCGTTTTTGTTGGGACGCGAATGTGTTTTGTTGCAATGCGCGTTGCGGGCGGAGCTCATTGCCGCTAGGCGAGCTCGGCTCCGAGGGCCTTGCAAGCGGTCTCGCCCTCGTCGTCGGGCGCGTCGTAGCAGATGGTGGAGTCCACGACGTTGACGCCGGCCTCGTCGGCGTCGGCCTTCCAGTTGTCCATCCACTCGCCCTCGGCCCACGAATAGGAGCCAAAGAGGACGACCTTCTTGTCGCCGAGAGTCTCCTTGACCTCATCCCACATCGGCTGGAACTCATCGTACTCGAGTTCCTCGGAGCCCATGGCTGGGCAGCCGAAGGCGAAGGCGTCATAGCCGGCGGCCTTGTCGGCAGGGAAGTCGGCGCAGGAGATGACCTCTGCCTCGGCGCCGACTGACGCCGCGCCCTCGGCAACGAAGTTTGCCATGGCTTCGGTGTTGCCTGTGCCGCTCCAGTAGACGACTGCGATCTTGCTCATGTTGAGTCCTTTCGCTTGTGCGGCGTGCGGCCGCGGTTTGTATGCTCTATCGGGTTGCCTGGGCAAGTTTTGCTAGGCTGTGGCCCTGCTGATAGACATGGGTGAGGTGCTGCGTGCAAGCGCGGTAGGATTCGAACGTCAAAAGTGCTTGCCCGACATTCGTGTAGACCTTCCAAGGTCCAAAGACCTTGTAGTTCTCGCCATGCTGGACGATGAACTCGTGGACGTCGTCGTAGGGATATCCCAGGAAATAACCAATTTCGTGTGGGAACTCACAGGTGCAGCCGTCGCCGCAGTTGGCTTGATGGTCCAATGCGCATCGGGTTTGGCCGCACGCGCATTCTGCAGCGTTATTGCTTGCGAGCGTGATACGCGATGCCAGGTGCGCTAGGCATAATGGCAGATTGTCGGTGTCGTAGCCCTCCTTGGCGAGTGTCGTTTTGGCGCGCGGGTCAGCAAGGTAAGTGGCGAGGCTATTGGGCCGATATGCGTATACGAGCGCCCCGCAGGGGCGCCAGACCAAAACGCTCAGATGGATGCCGAACGGATTAAGCTCGTGATTGCACCGGGCGATAACGTTGAGCAGGCGTACTCGGCGATCTGTGATTGGCGCGGTCGCGCTCGAACCATCCTGATGGGCGTAGACGCCGGGATAGGTAAAGAGCGATGCCGGTTTGATGCCCGCGAGCGTGGGGGAGCAGTTGCGCACGACTGCCGCCTGAAACGTTGGGATGTCTATGGTTCGAGTCATGGTGCCCTACTATCCTTTTGAGTTAGCCTAGGAAAACATATACCTGAAAGTAAGCCAAGGTCAACAAAAAAGTTTGAAGAGGGAAACTAATTGACTGAACCGACACGAGTTTGGAGTAAGATGGGAACACCCCATGGGGGTATAGGCATCAGTATTTGGAGAAAGGGGAGCGCATGGAAGATTTGCTTAACCCCGCGAATGCCATCGTGCTTGCCGTGATTGTCGTTGGCATGTTCTTTGGCCTGCGTCGTATTGTCGCTTCGACACACGGAAAGAGCTGCTGCAGCGATGGCGCGAGCGGCAAGAAGGCCAAAAAGGTTGTTGTGGTGGATACCGATGCGTCGCACTATCCCTATAGCGATGAGCTGCTCATTGGCGGCATGAGTTGCGACGGCTGCGCTCAGAGCGTGGCCAATGCCCTCAATGCGCTGGATGGTGTGTGGGCTACGGTAACGTACGCGGACCGCACAGCGCGCGTGCGCTCCAAGCGGCCGATTGATCGCGGTGTTCTTGAGTCGGCCGTGAGAGATGCGGGTTACTACGTCATGACGCTGTAGGCCTTGCCTTGGATGCGCATCCTTGTCTAGGCTCGTCCGCGTAGCTCAATGTCCTGGATGGCGTCGAAGTCGATGGCGATGTCTTTGAGCTTGAGGAGCTTGAAGGCAGGGAGTACCTCATCGAGGATGCCGGTGCGGGAGCGATAACCGTACGTATCGTAATAGGTGACGCGGACCAGGTCGCCACGTTTGAGGCCCTTGAGCTTATGCGAAAGCTCGAGGGCTTTCTCTTCCGTGAGCTCGCATTTTGGCTCGGCGGTGATCTCTTGTTTGCGCACGAGCTCGTAGTATCCCGTGAGGGCGGCAAAGGGCATAAACTGCGCGGCACGGCCGGCACGGACGGCGCCGTTAGCGGTGAGCTTGGGGTCGGCGGAGCGACGTCTTCCCTCGGGGTCCGCTAGACGTTCAAAAGGTGTCGGTGGCCGCATCGGCTGTTGTTGGGGCTTAGGCACGGTGTCCTCCTACCTGATCGTTGCGTTCGCGTGCGGTGGCGCCGGCGGTAAAGCTTAATCCCTTGACGAGCGCGTTCTTGCCGTACT
>URSP01000071.1:0-8844 GCA_900550515.1 uncultured Collinsella sp.
CATCCGCCTCGAGCTCAATGCACGTGACCGCTTGATCCCAATCGCGCACGACAGGCGCGGCGTTTACGGCAGTGGCCTTAACCTCGGCGCGTGCGAGCAGCTCGGCGGTGGTGACGATGGTGGCCGATGCGATAAATTGCGGCACGCCGCCCGCCTCAATGTTGCCGGCCGAGCCGAAGCGGGCATTCAGCGTATAAGGCGTATCTCCACCCAATGCGAGCTCAGAGCGCTGGAGCACATACTGGCTGCCATTGTTCACCGACATATTCCACGAATCGAGGAGTGTGGGCCACGACCCCGACCAAGCCTTGGTGGTCCACTTGAACATTACGAACTGGAGTATCACATCGACATCGACGTCTGCACCTACGCGCAGTCGCGGAAGCTGGTGTCCACCTGCCTTCTCGTACCCAATGAACAGCGTGAGGGATGCGGCGCCGCGCACGGCAGACGAAGCGACGCCTGCAACGCCGGCGCCAAAGGTGACGGCAAGCCCGATCTGGATGGTGAACGAGCCCGACGTGTTTGAATAGTCGAGCGAAATGTTTTTAAAAAACGCCGCGCCGCTGCCGTGCGTGTGGGCACCCACGGCGAGCGCCAGTTTTGCCAGCACCCAGGGGTTGACGTTTAGGAAAAACGGCACCGGTCCTAGGGTAAACTGCTCGGTCCAATTGAGGTCGGTTCTTACCTGGAAGAGGGCCTTAATATTGCCGTATGCGGGGTCGTTGTTGTTACCCCAGGTTTTGCCCACCCAATCGTAGGCGAGCGAGCCGTACAGCTGTGTGGCGATATCCATCGTGAACAGCGGCGTGCAATGGTGACGAAGGAGCTTGGTGTTTCTTGGATCGGTGCCCGAACCGGCACTCATACTCTTGTACTGATTCCACTTCCCCTCCATCTCGTCGAGGTAGCGGTTTGTCTGCTTGGCGCCCGACTCGCGCGGCGATTTCTTCCAGTATTCCGGATCAGGGTTGCCCGAATCGTTCATATAGCTGGCTGGTTTGTATCCTCCGCCAAACAGCACGTATCCAGCAAACGAGAAATCGAAGAGGATCGGAAATGTGGGCATCCAGCACGTGAACTTATTGCCGCCGATGCCGGGAAACGCCGCGGGGAAATCAAACGGAGTGATCTCTTGGTCCATGGTGGTGGGGACGATAGTGGTCGATCCGGATTCCGCCTTTGCCGCCGGCGCGGTAGCAACGGTCATGGGGGAGGAGAGCGTGTAGGTTTTGCCCTGGTAGTCGAGGACAAAGCGCAGCTTGCATCCTTCTTCCAGAAGGCTCGACGCTGCATCGAGGAACTTGTCTTCGAGCGTGAACGTCGCCAGATTATCCGCGCCCGATGCGCTAGCCTTGACTTGGCCAATCTGCGTGACGGTTTCGGATGAGCTGCCCGCAGCGGGCATCACTTTATTGATATGCAACGTTGCCTGCCCGCCCTGTGGCAGATGGGCCTGCACGGTAAAAGCGTGCGTGTCGGGCTGATCGTTTGCTGCTTCGTCCGCTGGCATTGCCATAAACGTGGCGTCGGCGTACTGGATGTCCCATTCGTCGAATGTGAGCTGGCGAAAGTACGGCTCGCCATCGGAGAGCGGACGTGTGGGTGCGGTAATGGCGGTGCCGCCCTGGATACGCGCAAGGGGAATCTCGACATCACGGTAGCCCACCATGCTAATGGAGATGCCGCCGTTAAAATCGTACGCGTCGAGAAGCGTTGTCTCGTCCACGTAGCCTTCCGAAAGCGGCGCGACCTCAAAGATGGCCGTGCCCTCGTCGTCGGTCGTGGCGGTGAGCTGCTTGCCCGCGGCATAACGCGACGCGAGCGTGACCTGGGCACCCATGATGGGCGTATTCTTGTTGGCGACGTCGACCACGACCACACCAAACATGGTGCGCGAGAGAACGAGCACCCTGAAAGGGTCTTTTTCGTCGGCATAGGCTTCGGTGGGCGCGAACGGCAATATGAAGGCGTTTGCGCTTCCCGGCACGCGCGGCAACATAATGCTCGCCAGCGAGGACGCTCCGGCAACAAGTAGCGAACGGCGATCAAGCATTTTGGGCTCCCATCCCGCAAATATCGGAGGAAATAATCCAATTTTGCGAGAGGGCGCTACGTGGCGGTAGTGCCGTTCGATGGCCAAAATGTCCAATTTGAGCGTGCGAAAGCGCCGGGTTCCGGAACGCGTTCGATGCGCTTGGTAGTCCGGTCGCTAACGTAACATATGCGCGACCAGCTCGGCGCGTGTGCCGATGCCAAGCTTTGCGTATACGCCGGATAGGCGGTTTTTGACGGTGCCCGGCGATACTCCCATATGGCGTGCGATTTCGGCGTTGGTCCACCCACGACAGGCGAGCATGGCCATGGTGAACTCCGTGGTCGTTAGATCGTCGGCCACGTCCTCGCCCGAATCGGGGTTGTGGATGCGCCGCCAGCCGTAGCTGAAGCGGTACGTGATCTCGATGATGCGCGCGAAGTCGTCAGGGTATTGCGTTTTTAGGCATGCCTCGATAAGCCCCTGTAAAAGGCCGTGATGCTCGCCAATGAGCTCGATAAGGCCGTCGGGACGCGCAATGTTCCAAGCGGTTCCGAAGTGTGCCTTTGCGGCGTCGACGTCTTTGAGACTCATGCATGCCATAGAAGCTGCCAAGTGCAGGAACAGCTCCGAGATGGGATAACTTCCCTGTTTCATGATCAGGGCGTTTTCCGCCATACCCAGACTGCGGCCATATTCGCCGCGCAGATACAAGGCGTGTGCCATCACGTAGCTGGCGAACAGGCGCAGGCCTTCGGGCAGATGCGCCGCAAGCGGATAAAACTCTTCGGCAGAATACGGGGAAGACAAGTGCAGCAGGACGCTTGCGGCCGAGGCGAACAGGATATGCGTGGCGTGGACGGCGGGTGATTCCTCGTCAGTTGGCGTATCGAGGATGCCCGCAAGACAACGGCGGGCGTCGGCGATACGGTTGAGCGACAGACTGGCGTATCCGCAGATAAAGCATGCGGAATAGCGCAGTGCGGGGTCGGTGGCGTCAAGATAAGGGCGCGCCGTCTTGGCAGCGAGGGCGGCCTGTCCGCGAAAGTACAGCGCTTCTGCCGTGGCGATGGTGCATGAATCGGGATCGGAAATGCCTGCAACCGCAGCGTCAATCTGCCCCGGCACAAAGGCGGTGCACATCAACGGCATGGGAACGCATGGGTAGCCATCGCAGTCCATCTTCCATCTCCCAACAGCTGGCAACACTAGCAGCAATTGTACTCTTGTTGCTCGGGACTGGAATTTGTGGGTATCGCCTACGATTATGCCGAACGTATAAAGGAAGACTAGCGGCTCTCTTGAACCCGAGGTCGAAGGGGGTGTTGTACAAGGCATATGGGGCCGAGTGGAAGTGGATCAAAAGAGCGTTACTTGACGTTTCGTGCATAATGCCAACCGCCCCGCGACATCACGTTCGCAGCGCGCAGGGGCCGGAGAATCTTCGCTATGAGAGTTGACGTCTAATACCTTGCATCGTATAGTTTGTATAGCATAGTATATGACGAGAGGAGGTGTGCGGATGGAGGCACAGATGAAGCGCGGCTTCCTGGAGGCCTGCGTGCTCGCGGCCGTCTCCGGCGAGGAGTCCTACGGCTACCAGATCGTGAAGGACGTACCGGCGAGCATGGGGCTCACGGAGTCGACGCTCTACCCGCTACTCAAGCGCCTAGAGAAGGCCGGGTGCATCACGGCGCGCTCCGCCGAGCACAACGGGCGGCTGCGCCGGTACTACCGCATCACGGACGACGGGCGAGCGCGCATCGAGGAGTTCCTGGCCGAGTGGCCGTCCGTACGGGAAATTTACGCATACGTTGAGGGGGCGCACCATGACGCGCGATGAGTTTCTGGGCCGGTTGGGCGAGCTGCTCGCCTGCCTGCCGGCCGAGCAGGTGGAGGAGACCAAGGCGTTCTATGCGGAGGCCATCGCCGACCGCATGGAGGACGGTATGAGCGAGGAGGAGGCCGTGGCCGCCATGGGCACGCCCGGCGAGGTAGCGGAGGCCACGCTCGACGACCTGCCCGCCGTGCCGCGCGCGATCGCGAGGACGCGCCGGCGCAGCACCGCGCTGCTGTGGGTGCTGACCATCGTGGGCTCCCCGGTGTGGGTGCCGCTGCTCGCCGCCTTCGCCGCCGTGGCCGTCACGGTCTATATCTGCATCTGGGTGCTGGCGCTCTGCGTGTGGATCGTCGCAGCGGCACTCGGGGGCGTGGGCGTAGTTGAGCTCCTGCTTGCCGTAAGCGGCGTCACCATCGGCCACTTCCCGTACGCCCTCGCCTCGGCGGGCGTGGGGCTCGGCCTCGTCGGCGTGGCGCTCTTCGTTGGTGCTGGCGCTTGGGCCGCCTCAAAACAAATTGCGCGCCTCTCGGCGCTCTGGGCGAGGAAGGCCGCCTCGCCCTTCTGGAAGGGTAAGGGCGAGAAGGGCGGCGCTGCCGCGCATCTCGCGGCGTAGAAAGGAGTGAGTACCATGACCAGCGCGAAGAAGATCTACCTCGCCGTGGCGGGCGGGCTCGTTGTCGCGGGTGTTGTCCTTGCGGGCATTGGCTTTATCGCTTCGGGTTTCGACCCGGCCGTGTTCACAACCCAAATCGACACGCGCGACAGCACCATCGTGCTCGGCGGCGTCGAGGTGGACGACCCGACGGGCCTCCCCCTCATCGAGCAGCTCGCCGGAATCGGCGAGGTCGACACCTCCGGCATCACCGCGTCCGAGTCCCCTGCTGCCCCGGAGGCGCCCACCGCTCCCTAAGCATAGCGTGCCCGGACGCCCCGTCCGTCGGGCTGTGCAAGCCTGTGGAACCCGGACCTCAACCCCAACCCAACCGGCCTCGAGCCTGCGTCGATTCGCTCCCCGTCCCGCGCGGGGGCCCATGACGCATACCCAAAATCCATCCGAGGAGAAAGGAACGCAATGACGACAGCCATGCCCCTCCGCCTTCACGGGGTCACGAAGGCGTACCGCGGGAGGACCGTCCTCGGCCCCATCGACCTCGCCCTCGAGGCGGGGCGCGTCTACGGGCTCATCGGCGAAAACGGCGCCGGGAAGTCAACGCTCATCTGTATCGTCACTGGCACCGCCAGCCCCAGCTCGGGCTCGGTTGAGCTGTTCGGCGAGCGCGGCGGGCGCGGGCTTGCCGCCGCCCGGAGGCGTATGGGCTACATGCCCGACGCGAGCTCGGCCTACCCGGGGCTCTCTGCGCGGGAGAATGGATTTGCAACGGTTGCTTAAACATTTTTTACAGGGACAGCCCTGCGTTCCTGAACTCAACTGGGCTCATGTAGACCAGTGTCGAAGGGGCAGTCGTCCCAGTCCGCGTACCAGACCTGTGTGCCGCCGAGGGAATACTTCCTCCAGTAGGGCCAGTGCGGGACGTCCATCCTCTCTTCCTTTCGGGGCGTCAGGCGCCGGGCCCAAGGCCGCACCTGCGCCCCAGCTCCGCCACGAGGGCGTCGTTGTCTCTGACCGAGACGATGGCGTCGCCGTCGTAGGGCGCCTCGATGTAGACGCGGTCGAGCGAGTTGGCCGTCCCCGCCCAGAGCGTCCTGGTGCGTCGGACGCCCCGCACGTGGGCGTAGGGTATCACCGAACGCGTCCTAGCGTACACGACGACGAGGCGGTCGCCGTAGAGCTCGAGGCGATTGCTGCGGACGGGAAGGGCAGCCAGGGCCACGAGGGCCGGGATGGGCAGCAGCGCGAGCCAGCCCCATAGGAGCGCGGGACTCGAGCTCAGGAAACACGCGATACACGCCGCGGATAAACCGCCCGCCACAATCACCATGGCCGCTATGAACCACGGGTCTGTCCTGCCGGGGAACACCCGCTCCGGCCGCTCGCCCTTCTCACCCATTACGGCCCTTCCGTCTCTTGCACCCCTCCCGGAACTGTCCGCATCAGTATAGCCAATGCTTTTTCTGATTTGTTGAGAAGTCGGCATTTGGGGGCATTTTGGATAGCGAACAGTTCAAACAAGAAGCTGAGAAAATAGAACAAAGCCTGAGTGCCTTGAGAGTCGCCGAGCGCAATGCAGTGATTCCCTTTATGAACGGCGACTTTATCCAATGGGATCTATATCTGGCATCCTCCTCTGAGTATGCGATGAGACTGATAGACGGATTCATCTCCATGCTCGGGTCGAGGAATCTTGTTTGCGTCGCCCAGCTTCTCCGCGCACAGATTGGAGTCTGCCTGCGGACATTCGCGTTATTCGCCGCCGAAGACCGGGATGACTTTCTCCCAAAAGGCTGCCAAGTACCATGGCGTGAGCGTTGGGGTAGTCATCATTCAGCGTGGATACATCCGGATGCGCATAGATCCAGACGATTCCAGCGTTCTCGTATTTCCCGTGCAGGTAATCGAAGAGGGCAAGCGACACCATACAGTTGCCGCCGACGGTCACGACTCTGTCGGGGTTTTCTGCCGTAAGCTTCCTCTGCGCATCCTGAATCCCCGCCAGGACTTCGTCCTCGGCATAGATGCGAACTGCCTCCCATTTCTCATGTCCAAGTTTTGGGACGCGTTTCACAATGCCGAGTGGGACCCCTGGACAGTCGGATCACGTGGTGGCCCCCTTTGAGAGGCTCACGAGCATGGTGGTCCCGTTCTCGGAACTTGCTTCGACCTCTACCGTGCCACCGTGAAGCGCTGCAATCTCCCAAACGAGTGCTAGCCCGAGTCCTGCGCCGCCGTATGCCCTGCTGCGGGATTTGTCTAGACGAAAGAACGGCTGGAAGACGCTCTCTCGGTACTGCTTGGGTATTCCCGGGCCCTGGTCCTCGACTCGCAGGAACACGTGGCTGTCGTTGTCGCAGATGGAGACGTTGACAGTCGAGTCGGGGCGGCTGTAACGGATGGCATTTTCGACCAGGTTAAACACCAGCCGATAGAGGAGCGTGTCGCTCCCGGTTACTAAAGCGTCTCCAGCACAATTGAGGGCTATGCCCTTATTCTCGGCAAGTGGCGCAAGGTCGGTGAGGACTTCTTCGGACAGGGGACCAAGTTCAACATCGTCCTCGCAAGGAACGTTGCGGAGCTCACTCATCTCGAGTAATACCTTGGTCATTCGAGACATGCGCTCGGTTTGTTCTTGTAGCAGGCCGAGCAGCTCGGCTGTTTCGGGTCGCAAACCGGAGTGCTCGGAGATGAATAGTTCAATCTGTGCTTGCATAAGGGCGAGCGGAGTGCGCAGCTCGTGTGCGGCGTTGCCGGTAAACTGACGCTGCGCAGAGAACCCTTCGCCAAGACGGGCGATCATGTCGTTGAAAGAGGCACTGCATCGTTGTAGCTCGGTGGGCACATCTTCACTGAGTCTGATTTCGCCTAGGTTGTCAGGCTGCACGCGTTCTACCTGGGCGGCAAAAGCCCGTAGCGGTTTGAGCGCACGGCCGCTCACAAAGTATGCCAGCACGCCGCCAAGGAGTGTGACTCCAGCCGTGATGCACCAGGTTGTCGTGCCAAAAGACTCCTGTGCGTCGTTTACGACGATCGTGATCTTGTCATCGGGGGTCGCTTTCGTTGGGTCGAACGCCTGGGGCGAATCTTCGCCGGTTGCGTTAAAGGTCGAGATGTTACTGCCGATGGCATCCATGTAGCGCATGCCCGTATAGCCGACCAGGCAGTTCGTCAGCACGCATGCTGCACACGTGAGCAGTGCCGTCATAATCGTTATGCGCCATTGCAGAGAAAGCCTTTTCATTCGTTATCCTCCATAACGTAGCCCTCTCCAATCCGATTGCGAATCGGGTCGTATCCCAAAGCGCTGCGTAGCTTTTTGCGGAGCGACGAGATGTGAACGCGGGTTGCGTTGCTAAAGCTGTTCACGCTGCTATCCCAAACGTGCTTGATAAGCTCCTCTTGACTTACCGGACGCCCCTGATTAAGCATCAGGTATTCCAAGATTCCCGTTTCCTTGCGCGTAAGAGATAAAGCCTCGCTGTTCACGGAGGCGATGCGCGCCTTGGTGTCAAAGCGGAGCTTTCCGCAGGTTAAAACTACGTCGCTTTGTGTAAAGCGTCTGAGGGTAAGGCTGCGAATCCTTGCTGCAAGCTCGTCCAGATGGAACGGCTTGGTGAGGTAATCGTTGGCGCCGGCATCGAGTCCGGCGACTTTATCGGATACTTCGCCACGTGCGGACAGAATCAGTACCTTAGTCTCGCAGTCAGTTTTCCTAAGTTCCCTGAGTACGGTCATGCCGTCGATACGGGGAACGTTGAGGTCGAGTACCACGAGGTCGAAGGCCTCAACGTTCAGTAAGTCGAGCGCCTCCTGTCCGTCGTGACAGCAGTCGACGCTGTACGCCAAGTTTCGCAAGCTGCGCGCGATTGCATCACACAGCGCCCGCTCGTCCTCGACGATCAAAATACGCATAACAGTCTCCTTGCACATTCCAAATCGCGCTTAACACGGATTTTATAGTCGATATGGTCCAATGGTCACGTAACGAAAGGAGTGGTTGGGTTGTTCAAAGCGGTAAAACCCGTGGTACAGGTCGCTTTGTTGATCGTCGGAATTGCCATGGTGTGCTTTGGTGTTATGCGTGGCGAGGCGGATGCCGTGCTGGCCAAAGCGATTAGGCTGTGCTTGGAGTGTATCGGAATTGGATAAAAGAGAAAACACTGCGTCGCATGTTTTGGCCCGATTTCGCGGATTCATTCAGGCGGCGGCAACACTTATTACCAACATTCACCTGCCAAACTTTGCCAAAGGCGGCATCTATCAGGGCGCGGGAAAAACAGTCTGCGTACCCGGGCTTAACTGCTATTCGTGCCCCGCGGCATCGGGTGCGTGCCCCATCGGGTCGTTCCAGTCGGT
>URSP01000072.1:0-8442 GCA_900550515.1 uncultured Collinsella sp.
GTTACCAGCGATAAGAAGGGTGCGATTAGGCATCGAGAAGCGCCTCCACTCCGGGGAGAGCCTTGCCCTCGACGAGTTCCATGGAAGCGCCGCCACCGGTGGAGATCCAGCTCATCTTGTCGGCAAGATCGAACTTGTTGACGGCTGCGACGGAGTCGCCACCGCCGATGATGGAGGTGCCGCCGTTGGCCTTGAGCTCGGCAACAGCCTCGGCAACGGCCTTGGTGCCGTGCGCGAAGTTATCGAACTCGAAAACGCCCATGGGGCCGTTCCAGAAGACGGTCTTGGCGCCCTTGATGGCCTCGGCGTAAAGGGCCTCGGTCTTGGGGCCGATGTCCATGCCCATGCGATCCTCGGGGATGGCGTCGGAAGCGACGACCTCGCCCGTAGCGTCCTCGCCGAAGTGGTCGGCAACGAGGTTATCGATCGGGAGCAGGATCTTGACGCCCTTGTCCTCAGCCTTCTTGAGCATCTCTGCAGCGCGCTCGACCCAGTCCTCCTCTTTGAGGGAGGTACCGACGGTCTTATAGTCCTTGGCCAGGAAGAAGGTGTAGGCCATGCCGCCACCGATGATCAGGGTGTCGGCGGAATCGATCAGATGATCGAGGACACCGATCTTGGAGGAAACCTTGGAACCGCCGACGATGGCGACGAAAGGACGCTCAGGATCAGCGAAGATGCCGGTCAGCGTGTCGACCTCCTTCTCGAGCAGGAAGCCAGCGACGGCAGGCAGGTAAGCGGCGGGGCCCACGACGGAACCCTGTGCGCGGTGAGCGGTGCCGAAGGCGTCGAGAACGAAGATGTCGCCGTAGGAAGCGAGCTTCTTGGCGATCTCGGGATCGTTCTTCTTCTCGCGCTTATCGAAACGGACGTTCTCGAGAACGAGAACCTTGCCCGGCTCGACAGCCTCGACGGCCTTGGCGGCCTCCTCGCCGTAGGTGTCCTGGACGAAGCTGACGTCGAGACCGGAAAGCTCGGCGAGCTTGGCGGCAACCGGCTTGAGCGAAAGCTCGGGCTCGAAACCAGTGCCGGCAGGACGGCCAAGGTGGCTCATGAGGATGACGCGAGCGTTGTGCTCGACGAGATACTTGATGGTGGGAAGGGCAGCCTTGATGCGGGTGGTATCGCCCACGACGCCGTCCTTGATAGGCACATTGAAGTCAACGCGAACGAGAACGCGCTTGCCGTCGACATCGATGTCGCGGACGGTCTTCTTGGTAAAGGCCATATTTGCTTCTACCTTTCGTACATGTGTGCACGTATGTGCGCACGGTTTCCAATAAAAAAGGACGCGACCCCAGAGCATAAGCCCTTAAAGGCCGCGCCCTTCTTTAGACGCTCAACGAGCTATTCGTTAAAAGCTAAATTAAGCAACGAACTTCTCGAAGTACTTGATGGTGCGGACCATCTGAGAGGTGTAGGAGTTCTCGTTGTCGTACCAAGAGGTGACCTGAACGAGGGTCTGGCCGTTGCCGAGGTCAGAGCACATGGTCTGAGTGGCGTCGAAGATGGAGCCGTGGGTCTCGCCGATGATGTCGGTGGAGACGATGTCGTCCTCGTTGTAACCGAAGGTCTCGGAGATGGTGGCAGCGTAGGCCTTCATAGCAGCGTTGACCTCGTCGACGGTGACCTTCTTGTCAACGACAGCGTAGAGGTTGGTGATGGAGCCGGTCGGCGTCGGGACGCGCTGGGCGGCACCGATGAGCTTACCGTTGAGCTCGGGGAGAACCAGGCCGATAGCCTTGGCAGCACCGGTGGTGTTGGGGACGATGTTGACGGCGCAGGCGCGGCTACGACGCTTGTTGCCCTTGCGCTGCGGGCCGTCGAGCGGCATCTGGTCGCCAGTCCAGGCGTGAATGGTAGTCATGATGCCGGACACGATGGGAGCGAAGTCGTTCAGACCCTTGGCCATCGGGGCGAGGCAGTTGGTGGTGCAGGAAGCAGCGGAGATGATGTTGTCCTCAGCGGTCAGCGTCTCGTGGTTGACGTTGTACACGATGGTGGGCAGATCGCTGCCAGCCGGAGCGGAGATGACGACCTTCTTGGCGCCAGCGTTGATGTGAGCCTGAGCCTTAGCCTTGCTGGTGTAGAAGCCGGTGCACTCGAGAACGACGTCGACGTCGAGGTCGCCCCAAGGCAGGTTGTTGGCGTCGGCCTCCTTGTAGATCTTGATCTCCTTGCCGTCAACGGTGATGGAATCCTCGCCAGCAACGACCTCGTGATCGCGAGCGTAGTTGCCCTGCGTGGAGTCGTACTTCAGCAGGTAAGCGAGCATATCGGGAGAGGTGAGGTCGTTGATAGCGACGATCTCGGAGCCCTCATGACCGAACATCTGACGGAAGGCCAGACGACCGATGCGACCGAAGCCGTTAATAGCAACCTTTACTGCCATTGTGTCTCCTTTCGTAAGGCCCCCGCAAGCTACAGCGCCTGCCGTTGAGGCCCACAAACTAACCACTCGCCTAATATACCTTTTTTTTGACTTGAATTTCACGAGAATGCTCGAAATTGAAAATCAAATTTACGTTAAAACGTTTTAAAGACTAAAATAGCAGTTAAATCCATATATAAGTCGATACTTCAAACTACCTGTTTGCTTCAATGAGCTTTTCAAGCCTCAAAACTCGATGGTAGAGGGCTGACTTCGACAAGGGAGGGTCAGCCATCTCCCCCAAATCACGCAGCGACAGATCGGGATAGCGCTCGCGCAGGTCGCAAAAGACCGCCAAGGCATCCGGAAGCGCATCGCGAAGGCCACGCTGCTCGAGCTCATCGATCAACGCAAGCTGATGCTGGGCGGCACCGGCGCTTCTGGTCTGGTTGGCGAGCTCGGCGTTCACGCGACGGTTTACGTCGTTCTTAACCAATTTGACCGCGCGCGCTTCCTCGATCTCGGCAACGCTGCGCTTGGCACCGACCAGCTTTAGGAGCTGCTCGATTTCCTCGGCGCTCTTAATGTACACGGCATATGACCCCCGCCGTGCATTAACACGCGCATGGACCCCAATCTGCTCCAACAGATCGCAGAGCCCCTTGGCATATTGCTCGCCCTGCACAGCGATCTCCAAATGAAAATCGCCGCGTGGATCGGCCACGAAGCCGCCCGCGATGAGCGCGCCGCGGATATAGGCAAGTCTACAGCAAGGACGGGCAACGATATGTCGGGGTACGCCGGCGACGAGCCCTCCCCTACGGTCGAGAATGCCCAGCAGCACCAGAGCCTTATCCAAATCGGGCTGATCAGGCAAGGTGATGAGGTAGTTTCGAACCTTATGCAATACAGATTTACGAACGGTGAATTCCGTTTTGAGCTTAAGGATGCGATGCGTCAGCGTGATCATCGTGCGCGCGACGGCTCCCGTCTCAGTCGCAACTGTCAAACGATACCGCCCAGAGCCGGTAAGCGAGAGCGTACCGCTCACACGCGTGAGGGCGGCAAGCGTCGACAAGTCGCAGTATTCACATTCGGGTTCGCAGCGCGCAAGCTCGTCGCGCACCTCAGCGGTAAACGACATGCAGGCCTATGCCTTCGTGTTGGCGCGCGACAGGTCGCGGTGGGAGATGCTCACATGATACTGAGCGCCTTCCAGGTAACGGGCCGTGGCCTCGGCAATGGCAACGCTGCGGTGCTGGCCGCCCGTGCAGCCGATGGCGATAGAAAGCTGCGGCTTGCCCTCCGCGATATAACCCGGCATCACCGTATCGAGCAGCTGTGTCCAAGCCTTCCAAAACTCCTGCGTCTTGGGATGGTCCAGAACAAAATCGGAGACCTTTTTATCGAGACCGGTCATCGTGCGCATCTCGGGATCGTAGAACGGATTGGGCAGGAAGCGGACGTCGATCATAATGTCCGCTTCGACGGGCATGCCGTGCTTAAAGCCAAACGAGAACACGTGGACGTCCATGAGCTGCTGGTCGGACAGCTCGGAAAATGCCATACGTAGCTTGTTGCGCAGCGCAGAGGTGCGCAGACGGCTCGTGTCGATAATCATATCGGCTCGGTCGCGCACGCCCTGAAGCTGAAGGCGCTCGCGCTGAATGGCATCGGCCGTAGTCTCTCCCGGCTTGGCAATGGGATGACGGCGGCGATTTTCGCTGTAGCGACGAATCAGCACCTCGTCAGAAGCCTCCAGGAACACGATGTCGCAGCTCATCTCGCGCTCTTCGAGCGCGGCGACCGCATCGAGCAACTCGTCAAACAGTCCCTGGCTACGCAAATCGCAGGTGACGGCGAGATGCCTGCCCACGCCCGTATTGATGCCGACGAGCTCGGCAAGCTGGGCGATGAGACGCGGAGGCAGGTTATCGATGCAAAAATAGCCCATGTCCTCGAACACGTGCATGGCCTGCGTGCGGCCCGATCCGGACATTCCGGTGATGATGACGATATCGGGGATGCGCTCCGAGCGCTCCGCCGCATCCATGGCATCTCCCTTTTGCATGTGCTGCCTCCCAAAAACAAGCGCGGGACCCAGCAACCCGGATCCCGCGCGGTCAATTGCCTATATTGAGTATACCGCCCCGAGCGGATACGAGGCCTGTCTTACGCCTCAAGCGCAGCCTTGAACCAACTCGTAATACTCGTGGGGTGCGTGATGGCGGTGCCGACGACAACGGCCCAGGCGCCAGCATCGATCGCGGCGCGAGCCTCCTCGGGCGTGTGCACGCGGCCCTCGCAGATGATCGGAAGACCGGGGAATTCCTCGGTCGCCTGACGCAGGAGCGGCAGATCGGGGCCATCGGCCATGGTGCAGTCGATGGCAGCGACACCGTGAGAAAGCGTGGTAGATACAAGGTCGAAGCCCATATCAACCGCACGGCGAATGTCCTCGATGGTGGCACAATCCGCCATCAGGAGCACACCCTCCTCGTGCAGCGGGCGGAAGGTATCCTCGACCGACTTGCCGTCGGGACGCGGACGATCGGTGGCGTCGATCGCCACGATATCGGCACCCGCAGCAACGCAGGCGCGAGCGTGACGCAGCGTCGGCGTGATGTAAACGCCCTCGTGCCCATCCTTCCACAGGCCGATGACGGGAACCTCACAGCGACCCTTAATGGCGGCAATGTCGGCAAGGCCCTGGCAGCGAATGGCGGCGGCGCCGCCGAGCTCGCAAGCGCGAGACATTTGCGCCATGGTCTCGGGCGTACGAAGCGGCTCGCCCATATACGCCTGAACGCTCACGACGAGCTTGCCCTTCAGGGACTGGATCAAAGGATCAACGGTCATGTTCGACTCAACCTTTCTCAAAACAGCCTTCTGAGACGCCGCACCTTGACGTTCAAACCGTCGCTCGCGTACCGAAGTACGCTTCGCTCCTCTTTCACGTCAATCTGCGGCACCTCAGAAGGCACACTTGGTAGTTATGTTTACTTCAACGAAGCAAGAAGGTGTTCGGCGGCACCGATGAGCGGAGCATCGCCCTCCAGAGAACCGATGAGGATCGGCGTGTTCTGAAGCGGATCGAGCGCCTGGCTGGCATAGCCCTCGTGCACCGAATCCTTCCACGTCTGCGAACGCCAATCGGGACCTTGGTGAATCACGCCGCCCGAAAGCACGATGACCTCAGGGTCCAGGATGTTAGCGAGCGAGCCCAAGCTGGCACCCAGCGCAAAGCCGGCGTCATGGATAACCTCGGTCGCCTTTGCGTCGCCCGCACGGCACAGGTCGTTCACATCGCGACCGACCGAAGGACGGCTGGGGTCGACGCGACCAAAGCGCTCATCGTACATACGACCAATGGAAGTGCCCGAAGCAACCGACTCAAGATGGCCGGAACGCCCGCAGGCGCAGGGAATGCCGGCGGCAGCCGAGCACTCGATGTGGCCCATATGGCCGGCAGCACCATGGAAGCCCTGCATCACGCGGCCGTTCTCGACATATGCGCCGCCGATGCCCGTACCGATGCCAAGACACAAAACGGAGAACTTGCCCTTGCCGACGCCCCAGTGGGCCTCACCCAGAGCATGAGCCTGCACGTCGCCTACGACGGCAACGGGAAGACCGAGGTCCTCGCGCAGGCGCGGCCCCAACTGAACGCCGGACCAGCCGGGCATGATCTCGTTGGCATACGCGATGGCGCCCGTCTTGGGATCGACGACGCCGGCGGCACCGATGCCGACGCCAAGGACCTCGACATCGGGATTCGCCTCAAGAGCAGCCTTGATGGACGCCTCGATACGCTGGAAGACGGCCTCGCCGCCCTCCTGGGCCTCGGTAGGAACCTCGGCCTCAAAAACGGGATGGGGCACACTACCGTCAGCCGGGTACTCCATGATGGCAGTCGCGATCTTAGTTCCGCCGATATCGACAGAGCAGACGTACTTGTTCTCCATGTCGCTCTCCTTAGGAGATAAAAAACAACTACAGGAAATGAAGGCTGCGTTATCGCCGCAGCTTGGTAAAGGTTTCCCGGGTGCCCGAGGTTGGGGTGAAAGCGGTCGGGCGTTGACCTAATGGGTCACGCTCGACCGCTTGAGCCCCAAGATCGGGTGCCCGGGGAAGCTTTACAGGAGACCGTTGTCCTGGAGGACCTTCTTAATCGCCTCGACGTTCTCGCCGGTCATGGCCTTCACCGGGCGCGGCATGGTCGGGCTGTCGAAGATGCCCATGAGGTTCATAGCGGTCTTGAAGGCGCCGACGCCACCGGCATAGCCCTGGACGCCCGAGGTGACATCCCAGATGTGCGAAATCTCATTGAGGCGATCCTGCTCGGCCTTGACGGTAGCCCAGTCACCAGCCTGAGCGGCCTTCCACTGACGCACGTAGCCCTCGGGCTCAACGTTGGCGAGACCCGGGACAGAGCCGTCGGCGCCACCGAGGTAAGCGCCGTCGACAACGACCTCGTGACCGGTGAGGATGCTCATCGGATGGCCGTTCTTCTCGTTCTCCTGAACGAGGTAGCGGAACGAGATGTCATCACCCGAGGAATCCTTGACGCCGGCCAGAACGCCCTCGGCGCCGAGCTTGGCAAGGAGCTTCCAGGGGAGCTTGGTGTGAACGCAGACGGGAATGTCATAGGCAAAGATGGGCAGGTCGAGCTCCTCGTGCAGGATGCGGAAGTGCTCCTCGACCTCGGTCATGCCCTGCAGGGCATAGAACGGGCAGGTGGCGACGAGGGCATCGGCGCCCAGCTCCTGGGCGACCTTGCCGTGCTCGATCATGCGCTCGGTCTCGGTATCGATGATGCCGACCAGAACGGGAACGCGGTGGTCGACGATACGAACGGCCTCGGCGATAATCTGGCGACGGCGCTCGTCGGTGGAGAAGACGACCTCGCCCGAGGATCCCAAGAAGAACAGGCCATCGACGCCGGCATCGATCATGCGGTTGATGCTGCGCTCAAAGGAGGCAACGTCGAGCTGGTGATCTTCGGTATCGGGAACAACGACGGGAGGGATAACGCCGGTGAATTTCTGAGTTGCCACAAGAATCTCCTTAGCTGTCTGGCGGGCGGCCCTATGCCACCCACTCTTGTTGGCAGTGTCCAGGCCGTCTAGGCCAAAGAACACGAGTAGAACGTTTGGTTAAAAAAGTCGACGACTTCATTTTCGAACGCATTGATGCGCTCGTGAGCGTATTTTGCATAGATGATATGCCTCCGGTCACACTCAAGACCGTTGAATACGGCAAACTGATCCTTGGGATCGCTCACGGTATCCATAAGCGATGTGCCCATGAGCACCGATCCGCGCACCCGAGACGACAGCGCCTCGAGGCCGCCAGGAAGCGGATTGGCAACCGCCGTGCAGGCGAGGCCCCGCTCGTCCAGAGCAGAAACCGCCAGCGCGACTCCGCCGCCAAGACCCTCGCCCCATGCAAAGATGCGGTCGGGGTCCATGCCATCAAGATTGCGCGCGACCTTCGCCAACGCGCAGCCCCAACGGACGCGCCTGACAAATGCGGGCGAAGAAATCCCCCGCTGCAGGTCGTCCGCACCAGCAACATCGTCATCCAGCGCGAGAACGGCATACCCCATGGCGGCAAATCTCGTCATGTGATGCCAGCCGCGCACAGGCCGATCGATGTCGTGGAACATCAGGCACAGCGGCACGCGCTCAGATGCTCGGGCACGACCGACAGGCTCGATCAAACGAGCGTGAATCGCATCGTCACCGAGCTCAAAGGAGACCTCCGAGTAACGGGCGCAGGGGTTAACAAAGTCAATCGCCGTTATGGCCAGGCCTTGAATCTCAAGATTCGAAGCGCATGTCTCTAAATCAGAAACATCTGCTTGGACATCACCGCGCCAGTCCCGATATTCTGCGAGCCCTGACGAAACCGTTCCAGGAATTCCCACGAGTCCGGGGACAATCAGCTCGTCAACATTGCTCTCGCACTTAGACATGAGCCTCCCCTTCCTCACAGAAAAACGGAATGATCAGATCGTCAAAATCCTGAATCTCCTCGTGGCCAAAGCCTTCAAAGAACTCATGACGCTT
>URSP01000073.1:0-8267 GCA_900550515.1 uncultured Collinsella sp.
GAGTCGTCGGCAGCGTCAGATGTGTATAAGAGACAGAGGTAGGGTCGGCTGATTCCTGTCGCCACACAAAAATCGACCTTGGAGATACCAAGGGCCTTGCGCGTCCGCTCAACTCGCTCGCCAAGAATCTGTTTCGCATGCTCATTCATGCAGACGAGTTTGAAATGGGGCAAAACAAAAACGTAAACTATAGTTTACGTTTTGCCGAATATACAGGAGTTTTCTATGTCGGCTTGCTCGATTTGCATGCGTCAGAAATCACATTGCGCAGACGGCGCGCAGCCCAAGCTTGTCGTCGTTGAGGCCGAATGCCTTTCCCCAGACGAACGAACGGCCTTTGCGTTGCTATCGAGCCGTGTTGCGACCGCACTGCTCCCCGACCCAGCGCAAGGCGAGCTCGCTGCTCAATGCCGAATGCACGGCTGCGCCCTTGACCAGGCCGTAGTAATAGCAACCAGCCAACGTGGCCTGCCCCTTCTCCTCGAAGCCGGTATCGCACTCGCCCTTCGCGGCGCCGGATACGAAAACGAGGCCGCCGCCGACATGGTCTTTAAACCACGATCGAGCGGCGGCCTCGCAGCAGCCATTGAATATGCGTGCAGGCTCGTTGCCTAAAAGGACAAGCTAGAAACCAAAGCCAAAGCCCGTTCCAGTAATCGCCGAATACATAAAGTAGACGTTGATCACGTTGAGAAACACACCCGTGATGCAACCGTTGCGCAGGTAGCGCTCGCACACGATGCGCGCCATGGCGGCAGAGTCCTCATTGTTCTTGGCCTGGCGTCCCGCCGTAAAGTACGTCGCCACGCTCAGCAGCAGGTTGAGCACCGGAAGCGCCAGCAGCTCGTAGCTCTTGCCCCAGCGCGTCACCTCGCCGGCGGCATTAAACTTCGTTGCCACCTCGGGGCCAATGTTGGGGATCACAAACGCCGCTATCACCAGCGGAAGCACCGCAAGCATCAGCAGCGCGATGCCCATGTAGCCGGCTTTTTTGCCATATTTGAACATGCGCGTCGTCCTTACACGTTAAAGCGGAAGTGCACGACGTCGCCATCGGCCATGACATAGTCCTTGCCCTCAATACGCAGCTTGCCGGCGGCCTTGGCGCCCTGCTCGCCGCCGAGCTCGATGTAGTCGTCGTAGCCAATGACCTCGGCCTTAATAAAGCCGCGCTCAAAGTCGGTGTGGATGACACCGGCGGCCTGCGGGGCGGTCGCGCCCTGACGCACCGTCCAGGCCTTGACCTCCATCTCGCCGGCCGTAAAGAACGACTGCAGGCCGAGCAGCTTGTAGGCAGCCTGAGCGAGTACGTCCAGGCCGGGCTGCTCCAGGCCCAGGCTCTCCAGGTAGTCGGCGGCGTCCTCGGGATCGAGCTCGGAAAGCTCTGCCTCGATCTTGGCGCAGATGGGCAGCGGCTTGACACCATCGATGGGCGCCAGATCGTCGTTGAGCATATCCTCGTCCACGTTGGCCACATACAGGATGGGCTTCATAGTGAGCAGGAACAGGCCCTTGGCGGCGGCACGCTCCTCGTCGGTCATCTCCATGGATGCGGCGCGCTTGCCCTCGTTGAGCCAGGCAAGCAGGCGCTTGGCGACCTCAAACTTGGGCATGAGCTCCTTGTCGCGCTTTGCCTCCTTCTCGAGCTTGGGCAGCTGCTTCTCGAGCGTGCCCATATCGGCCAGGATGAGCTCGGTCATGATGGTGTCGGCATCGCCGGCGGGATCGACGAACTCACCCGTGCGGCCCACCTCACGCATGACGTTGGGGTCCTTAAAGTAGCGCACGACCTCGCAGATGGCATCGGTCTCGCGGATGTTTGCCAAGAACTGGTTGCCCAGGCCCTCGCCCTCGTTGGCACCCTTCACCAGGCCCGCGATGTCGACAAACTCGACCGTAGCCGGCACAATGCGGCCCGGGTTGACGATGTCGGCGAGCTTTTGCAGGCGGCTATCGGGCACGTCGACGATACCCACGTTGGGGTCGATCGTGGCAAACGGGTAGTTGGCGGCAAGGCCGGTCTTTTTGGTAAGCGCGGTGAACAGCGTCGACTTGCCCACGTTGGGCAGGCCCACGATACCGATGGAAAGGGACACGACAGCTCCTTTTGGTACAGGTACTTCAAACTGTATAAGTATAGCGCCGCCGCAGCATCCGGGCGAATCCGGACACCGCGGCGGCGCAAATGAAGCAGAGATGCGTGAGGGTTCGAGACAGTAGTCCTTACTTAAGCTCGGGCCAGAAATCCTTGTTGGCCTCGATGAGCTCGTCCAGGATCTGCTTAGCAACGCTTGCCGAAGGAATGGTCTTGGAGAGCGTGAGCGCCTGCCAGAGCTTCTGGTAGCTGCCCTCGACCCAAGCCTGGACAACGAGCTTCTCAACGGAAACCTGCTGCTCCATCAGGCCCTTCTGGAACTGCGGGATCGGGCCCTGGCAGATCTTCTCAAAGCCGTTGGAACCGACGATGCAAGGCACCTCGACCATGGCCGTCGGGTCGAAGTTGGGCACAGCGCCATCGTTGGGGACGATCAGCAGGAAGCGCTCGAGCGTGTTCTCGGCCAGTGCGCAGGCAAGGTCGACGATGTAGTTGGCATGTACATCCGGCTCAAAGCCGCCGTCCTTGGCAGTACCCTTGGCGATGATGTCGCGGCAAGCGCCAAAGACCTTCTTCTCGCGGCCGTCCATAACCTCATTGGCGCGAGTGTAGTTGGGGTCAGACGTCTCGACGACATAGTCCGGGTACAGGTAATACTTGAGGTAGGTATTGGGAATCGTCTCGGGATCGACAGCATAGACATCCTTGGCCTTGCCGAAGGTGTGAATCCAGCTCTCCTCGACATGCTGCTCCTTACCGGCCTCGTGCTCGATGCCGTCCAGGTAGCCGTTCTTAGCCATGTGCTCCTTAATCTGCGGCATGAGGTCGTTGCCGTCCTTGTCGTAGATCTTGCTCCACCAACCAAAGTGGTTGAGGCCGTAGTAGCTATACTGCAGCTCGCGACGATCCTTGATGCCGCACATACGGCTCATCTTATCCATAAGGTCGATCGGCATGTCGCAGATGTTGATGATGCGGCTGTTGGGGCGCAGCACGCGGCAAGCCTCTGCGACAATAGCCGCGGGGTTGGAGTAGTTGAGCATCCAGGCGTTGGGGCTGTACTTCTCCATGTAGTCGAGGATCTCGATGACACCACCGATGGAGCGCATGCCGTAGGCGATACCGCCGGCACCGCAGGTCTCCTGACCAACGCAGCCGTACTTGAGAGGAATCTTCTCGTCGAGCTCACGCATGGCGTACAGGCCGACGCGGATGTGAGCGAGGACGAAATCGGTCCCGGTGAATGCGGTCTCGGGGTCGGTGGTGTAGCTAAACTCAACCTCGGGGGCGTTCTCGTGGAAGTAGATCTCGCAGGCCTTGGCCACGGTCTCCTGGCGCTCGGCGTTGTTATCGTAGAAGGTCACCTTGTTGACCGGAAAGCGGTCGCGCTCCTCAAGCAGCATCAGAGCGATGCCCGGGGTGAAGGTAGAGCCACCGCCAGCAATGGTCACGGCATAGTTTTTCTTGGACATGATGTCCTCCTCATTCTGGCCGCTTGCTCAATCCATCCCCGTACGCGGCCTGCACGGTTTGGAATTGTTACCTAGAAGTGGAGTTTTTTATCTCTAGAATCGGCCTTGCGGTGCATACCGGCTCTGCAAGGCCGATTGTTTCGATGGACGATGGTTTACAGAAGACTCTCGAACTTCAGAAGACTCTCGAACTTCTCGCGAACCTGCGGGACGGTAAGGCCGATGATGACCTGGATTGACTGACCTTGGACCACCAAGCCATGCGTACCGATCGCCTTGAAGGAAGCCTCGGGTGCAACGACGCTCTTGTCCTTGACGTTAACGCGCAGACGGGTAGCGCAGTTAGTTACATCGATGATGTTATCCGCGCCACCGAGCAGATCGAGGATGTTCTCGGCAAGCACCAAGCGCTCATCATCTTTACTCTGGGCGACCGATTTGCCAGCAGCAGCACCGCCCTGCTTTTGCTTGTAGTCGGCCTTGGACTTGAGCTCGACCTCAACATCGTCATCCTCGCGACCGGGGGTCTTAAAGTCGAACTTGACGATCAGGAAACGGAAGACCACGACCCAAAGGGCGGTAAAGCACAGACCGACAAGGATGGAGATGGCGTACTGCAGACCGTGTGCGGCCCAAAGGGGCAGCCAGTCCCACGAGAGCATCGAGATGATGCCGCCGTCGAAGATGCCCACGACGCCAAGGAGGTTTTGAGCCATGCAGCCAAGCGCTCCGAGCACGCAGTGGACGACGAACAGGCCGGGCGCGATGAACAGGAAGGTGAAGTCAAGCGGCTCGGTGATACCGCAAAGCATAGCGGTAAGGGTGACCGGGATCAGCAGAGCCTTGACGCGCTGCTTGCGCTCGGGTTTGGCGGTCATATAAAACGCAATGGCGACGCCAAGCGAGCCGAAGACCTTAGTCCAACCAGGGCAGGTATAGGCAGCCCAGGGTGCGGCATCCTTAAGAGCAATGCTCGGATCGGCAGCCAGTTGGGGCAGGATGTTGGCCCAAGCAGCAAAGATGCCGCCGTTGACCGCCGCGTTGTCGTAATAGAACGGCGTATAGATAAAGTGGTGCAGGCCTGTAGGAATCAGCACGCGCTCGAAGAAAGCAAAGACGCCCACGCCAAACGTACCGGCGGAAAGGATGAATCCCTGGAAGGCGGCGATAGCAGCCTGAACATGCGGCCATACCAGGCAGGCGATAAGAGCGACCGGAACCATAACGAAGAAACCGATCATATAGATGAACACGGAGCCCGAGAACACGCCCAGCCACTCGGGGAGCTCGGTATCGAAGAACTTGTTGTGAAGCATCGTGGCGATACCTGAAATGATAAGCGCGCCCATGATGCCCATATCAAGCGTTTTGATGCTTGCGATAGTGGCAAGACCAGTACCGCTGCCCGCCTCGACAGAATAGTCGACACCAAAGACAGGGCCCCACTGCCCCAAGATTGTGCTTACAAAGTAGTTGAAGGTAAGGTAGATGGCCAAAGCCTCCATGCAGCAGCGAGCGTTCTGCTTGTTCGCGAGCGAAATTGGCAACGCTACGCAAAACAGCAACGGCATCTGGTTAAAGAGCGTCCAACCACCCTGGAGCAGCACATTCCAGCAATCAAACCAAAGATGGCCCGCAGTGGCCATCTCGCCAAAGATCGCCTCGGTGGTAAACAACGTACCCAGGCCGACGACGATTCCGGAAAATGCGAAAAGAATTGCAGGCGTGTACATTGCACCGCCGAAACGTTGTATCTTTTGCATCATGACGGGGAATCCCCCTCTCTTCATTCGGAGCGACTGCGGTTTTGGCTTCACTCGAGACCGCAGACGCGCCGTTTGCGTGTACCTCGTGCAATAGGACGGGTGGGCCCGCTTCCCTGACTTCTTGCGCTTCTATTTTTATCATATCACTTATCTAGACAAGTCAATACGGTTTCTGTGTTCGGTCAGCGGTCGATTATTGGCCGTAAACGGTATAAGTCCAGTATTTTGCCTGTTAAATCTGACATAGCTGATGGCTGCAATCTATATTTCTTTTCAACTTGTCTAGATGTGCTTGTCTATATCTGTATACATGCCTATACTTCATTACAACATTCACCGCCACGTTAAGGAGTCACCATGAAAAGCGCGGTCTTCTATGGAAAGCACGACCTCAGAGTCGAGGAATCGGCAAAGCCGGCCGTGGGCAGGCGCGACGTTCTGATCAACGTCAAAGCTTGCGGCGTCTGCGGTACCGACGTTCATATCTATGAAGGCGACAAGGGTGCAGCCGACGTTACCCCGCCCACGATCCTTGGTCATGAGTTTGCGGGCGTTGTCGAGGCCGTGGGCAGCGACGTCGCTGGCTTTAAACCGGGCGATCGTGTGTGCATCGACCCAAACCATCCCTGCGGCTGCTGCGAACCCTGCCGCGACGGAATCAACCACTACTGCGAGCATATGACCGGTTACGGCACCACTGTTAACGGCGGCTTTGCCGAGTACTGCTCCGTCGATATGCAGCAAGTCTACAAGTTGGGCGATCACACCAGCTTCGAGCAGGGTGCTATGACCGAGCCCGTCGCCTGCTGCCTGCACGGCATCGATATGTGCAACATCAAGCCCGGCAGCACAGTTGTCGTTATCGGCGGTGGCATGATCGGTCTGCTCATGATGCAGCTTGCTAAAAACGCCGGCGCCACCAAGGTTGTCTTGCTCGAGCCCGTCGAAGGCAAGCGCGAGGTTGCGCTCAAACTCGGCGCCGACCTGGCAATTGATTCCATCCACGAGGACGTCCCGGCCCGCCTGAAGCAAGAGGGCGTCGGCAACGTCGATGTCGTTATCGAGTGTGTTGGCAAGCCCGTCACCATCGAGCAGGCCATCCAGATCGCCGGCCACAAGGCTACGGTCATGATGTTCGGCCTCACCAAGCCCGATGAGACAATCACCGTCAAGCCCTTCGAGGTCTTCCAGAAGGAGCTTGTACTTACCTCGTCCTACATCAACCCTTATACGCAGCGTCGCGCGCTCGAGCTCATCGACTCTGGCAGGCTCGACGTATCCTCGATGGTCGCAAAGGTAGCCTCCCTCGACGAACTCGGTGCCATCCTGTCAGACCCGGCCCTGCGTGCCATGGGCAAATATATAATCGACCCCAGCAAGTAAATCGATCGACACCTGCGCGAGCGGTCCTCATCCACCGCTCGCGCACTCAGCTCTAGGAGACCGTCATGGCGCGAGCCATCTTCCAAACAATTTATGACAACGTGAAGCAGTCGATTGACGACGGCACATACGCCTATCAGAGTTATCTGCCTTCGGAGACTGAGCTCACGCAGCTGTTTGACTGTTCGCGCATGACGGTCCGTCGCGCCATCTCGATGCTTGCGGCAGATGGTTACGTGCTCCCCCAGCAAGGCAAAGGCATGCGCGTCATTCGCAACATCAGTGACGAGAAGAGTCGTGGTGGCGGCGGACTCGAGACCTTTAAGGAAATCGCGGTCAACCGAGGCTTTGAGCTCAAGACAGTCACCACCGTCTTTGAGCTCCTCATCTGCAGCAAGGCGCTCTCCAAGATTACCGGGTTTCCCGAAGGCTGTGAGCTCACACGCGCCAAACGCATCCGTTATGCAGACGGACAAGCCGTGTGCTCCGACGACTCCTATTACCTAAGCTCACAGGTACCGGGGCTGACACCCGAGATTGTCAACGACTCGATTTATCGTTACCTCGAAGAAGACCTTGGCATTAAGATTGCCACGGGCAAACGCGATGTAACGATCGAGCACCCCACGCCCGAAGATGCGCGCGTGCTCGATCTCGACGACTTTAACGCACTCGCCGTTATACGCGGGCAGACTTACAACGCCGACGGCATCCTCATGGAATACACCGAGACCAAACAGGTCCCCGGGTTCTTTTTGCTCCATGAAACCGTGACGCGCAACGGTACCGGTCGAACCGGCCACCAAAGCAGCATGAACTAACCATTTATTAGTTGCGGTGGAATAGTTCCTAGAATGGCCAGCTTAAGGGCAAAACAGGAACTATTCCACCGCAACTTTTTTGGCCGGCGGGGCAGCACCTGTCCCACCGGCCATCATTTACGCTCTTTTAGCTAGTCCGCGAACTTCTCCACCTGATCGAGCATCTTGTCGAGCTTAGCCTTTGCTTCGGCCTTGGCCTTCTGGACCTCTTCGTGGGCTTTGGCCTTCTGAGCGGCCTTTTCCTCGGCCTCGGGGTCAACGACGACCAAGTTGGACGCATCGTGCTCAACAAGCTTGAGCGCATGCTCGGGGCACACCTTGGCACAGGCACCGCAGCCCAAGCAATACGTAGACTCCAACGCAAAGCGGCCGCTTCCCACCAAATCGCAGGCGAACGTGGGACATACATTGACGCACTCGCCGCACGACGTGCACTTGTCAAAATCGCACTCCGGCGTACTCACCTGCATGTTCTGGGCAAGCTCGGGATGGTTCTGCAGTGTTGAGAGCACCAGCTGGCGACCGTGCGTGAGCGAGCGGCGACGCTTGGTCGTCGTGGTACCGCACATGGTGTTGAGCGTGCGCTCGAGCTGGGTAATCTGATGGCGGTGAGCTTTGAGCTTCTGCGTCACCGAGGCCAGCGCCGCCGTTGCCGGGTTGAGCTTGGTCACGGTAAGGCCCGTGGTGCGGGCGATCTTTTCCATGTACTCCTTGCGCTCGTACTCGCGGC
>URSP01000074.1:0-8197 GCA_900550515.1 uncultured Collinsella sp.
TATGCCCAGTCGAGCACCTCGTAGTACACCAGGGTTTCCTTGCTCAGGCCCTTGCCCGGGAAGCTCGCCATCATGCGCAGGTCCGCCAGCGCCATGGGGAAGTAGAAGAGCATCATGTCGTTTTGGATCGCGTCTTCCACGTCGTGCCCGGCAAAGGCGTCGGGGTACTGGCGCACCAGCTGCAGTGCGTTGGCACGTGCCTGCTGCGGCGAGATTTCGCAGGGAATACCCTGATCCGGCACATACTCCGCACCCACGCCCATGGTCAGACGCTTGCTGAAGGTACCGGGCTTGAGCAGGTCGGCAATGCCGATCTTGTTGCCGCAGGACGGGCACTCAAACACGCGCTGGGTCGACTCGCCCTCAAAGGACGCACCACAGAAGGGGCAAGGAATGCTCACATGCGTGGCCTCTTGGAACTCCTGCGCCGTGCCGCGATCCTCCCACAGCAGATGTTCCAGGACCGACTGATTGCGCCAGTGCGAATTGAAGAAATACCAGTCCGGGTCCTCCGGGCGCTCGAGTTGCGACACATGCGTGAGCTTGAGCAGTCCATCCACCACCGTCAACGGCGTATGGCGAATGCCCAAAGCGCTCTTGGGCTCTCCGGCGTCCGCCTGCCACGGAATGACCGCACCGCAATAGGCGCACTCAAAGCTGCGCTTAGCCTGGTGCGAGTACATAGGGCCGCCGCAGTTTTGACATTTAATGGCAAACATCTCGTCCATGGAAACGTCCTCCTTTGCACAGGGGCTGTCGACATTAAGTATGTCGAGCAAGCAGGCACATGCCCATACCCATGTGGCCCAAAATGGACCACCCAGGCAGACGAGAAGGCTCGCTCGTTAGCACCGGCAGACTATTGCTGCATTTTCTGAGCATCGGTGCACGGCGCCCCCGCGCGAGCTACACTATCCCCTTAAACATGATTGTGAGGACGACCGCTATGCTATTTGTAAATCGGCTGGTACATACGCTTGTTCCCGGCAGCGAGAGCGAGCCGGTCGATGCATCTTGCCGCACCAACGCGGGCTTTTCCGCAAGCCTCGTCTGCATTGGCCTCAACATCACCCTGTGCCTGGCCAAGGGCATCGCGGGCCTGCTCGCCGGTTCCGTCTCCCTCATCGCCGACGCTTTCAACAACCTCTCCGATGCCTCGAGCAACATCGTGAGTCTGCTCGGGTTCCGCCTTGCCAGCCGCCCGGCAGACGAGGGCCACCCTTACGGCCACGGCCGCTACGAGTACCTGGCCGGTCTGTTTGTCGCCGTCCTGGTTTGTGCCGTCGGCATCAACCTAATCCTCGAGTCGATCACCAAGATCATCAAGCCCTCGCCCACCGTGTATTCGGCGCTCTCCATGGCTGCCCTTGTTCTGTCCATGCTCGTCAAATTCTGGATGGCCGCGTTCAACCGCGCACTGGGTAACCGCATCGATTCCGAAACGCTCATCGCCACGGCGCAGGACTCCAAAAACGACGTCATCACCTCAGGCTCGGTCTTGGTGGCGGCGCTTATTTCGCAGACGACAGGCTTTGACCTCGACGGCTGGGCAGGCCTGGGTGTGGGCATCTTCATCTGCATCAGCGGCATGGGCCTAGTGCGCGACGCCATCAGCCCGTTGCTGGGGCAAGCGCCCGACCCCAAGCTCGTCCAGGCAATCCGCGACAAGATCATGTCCTATCCGCAGGTCTTGGGCACACATGACCTGATGGTGCACGACTACGGCCCCGGTCGTCAGTTTGCCAGCGCCCACGTGGAGATGCCCGGCGAGGGCGACGCGTTTGAGCACCACGAGATTCTGGACACCATCGAGCACGATATCAAGCGCCAGATGGGCATTGGTATCACGCTGCACTGCGACCCCATCGCGACAACCGGCGATGACTTGCGCGGCTGGGTCAAGCGCGGCGTCATGCAGATCGATCCCGCGCTCTCCATCCACGACCTGCACGAGCACGACGGGTTCGTTTCGTTTGACCTGGTGCGTCCCGACGGCTTTGACATATCCGACGAGGAGCTGCTGGAGCTCGTCACGCGCATCGTGCACGAGCGCCGACCCGATGCCTCATGCGTCGTTACGTTTGACTCGGGCTTTAGCTCGCCCGACCGTCCGGCCGAGCAGCTGTAGCCTGCTTAACAGCTAGTTTCCCTGCGCGCCCGAGATGCCGTTTTGCAGGGCGTTCCAGGCATCCGTCGCCATGTCGCCCAAGTTCTGCGCGGTATCGCCCAGCTCTTGCGCCTTGTCTCCCAACTCCTGTGCCTTGTTGCTCAAGTCCTCCAGCGTGTTGGAGCTCGAGCTGTCGGTACCGCTTTGTCCGTCGGACGAGTTGCCCAAGCCGTTCTTGTGCGTGAGCTGAATTTCAAGGTTGCCGCTGTCGTTATAGTAGGCAGAAGTAACGACCCAGTTGGCATCGACGACGGGCGTTGAGCCATCATCAGTCAGGACCACGGCATTCGAAAGATCGGCCCCGCGCGACTTGAGGAGCTTCTTGGCGTTGGACCAGTACTGCCCCGGAATATCGCTCAGATCGACGGTGCTAGACGAGGCGGACTCGGTTTGTTCGGCAGCGGTATCGGCCGTTGAACTCCCTCGCTTGTTGAGCATGCCCGACACGATGGCAAACACAACCGACAGCGCAAAGAAGATCGCCAGCACGATGAGGATCTTCTTGATCACGCTCGACGAACGCGACGGCTTCTCTTCCTCGTCCTCGCCATATTGCGGAATCGACTTGGGGTACTCGCGATACGGCTCGCGCGACTCGTAGCGAGGCTGCGCCGTGCGAGGCATATACGTCGTCTGCTGAGGCTGCGGAATGGGATTCTGCGGCAGGCCATCATAGGGATTCGGTGTCGAGGCAGCATAAGAATCCTGCGGCGCGTAATCAAACGGATCCGGAGCTGCGTTGCCATAGGGGCCTTGCGAAGATGCAGCGTAAGAATCCTGCGCCGTGTCGCCATAGCCCATAACCCGGGTGGGCTCGGCAGAAGGCTGCGTCGCGGCGGGGTCGGTATAACCGGGGTTGGGAACAACGCGGGTCGCATCGGCGCTATCGCCAGCCTGCGCGGAACCGTAGCCGCCCATCACGGTTGTCTTGTCCTGATCCATGCAACGATTCCTTTCCGTCGCCTGTAAGCATCAAGTTATCCATGCATTCTACCCGCGCAAAAGCCTATGATGGGCAGAGCCCGTCGGTATCTACAAGACATGCGCGGGCCTAAGGATCAAAAAGCCCCGCCGGGCCTTGTGGGCACGGCGGGGCGGGCTAGCAGCTATGGACAGCAGACTTAAAACAGGCCGGTGATGTTGCCGTCGTTGTCGACGTCGATGTTTTCGGCCGCGGGCACCTTGGGCAGGCCCGGCATGGTCAGAACGCTGCCAGTCAGTGCGACCACAAAGTGGGCACCGGCGGAAACCTTGAGCTCACGCACGGTGATGCGGAAGTTCTCGGGAGCGCCCAGGGCCTTGGCGTTGTCGCTAAAGCTGTACTGCGTCTTGGCGACGCACACCGGCAGGTTGCCAAAGCCGTTCTCGCGCAGCTCGGCGAGCTGGCGCTTGGCGGCCGGCGTAAAGTCAACACCGTCGGCGCGGTAGACCTTGGTGGCAATGGCCTCGAGAGCGTCGGCCACATCGGCGCCGTCCTCATAGGCAAACTTAAACTCACTCGGCTGCTCAATCAGACGCATGACCTCATCGGCAAGCTCGAGCGCGCCCTCGCCGCCCTTGGCCCAGACCTCGGAAAGCTTAACGTTGACGCCGAGCTTCTGGCACTCGGACTCGATGAGCGCAAGCTCGGCCTCGGTGTCCGTCGGGAAGCGGTTGATGGCGACCACGCAGGGCAGACCATAAACGTTCTGGATGTTGTCGACGTGACGCAGCAGGTTGGGCATGCCAGCCTTGAGTGCCTCGAGGTTCTCCTCGTTGAGGTCGGCCTTGGCGACGCCACCGTTGTACTTCAGCGCACGAGCGGTCGCGACGATCACGACGGCGCTGGGGCGAACGCCCGTCATGCGGCACTTAATGTCGAGGAACTTCTCGGCACCCAGATCGGCACCGAAGCCGGCCTCGGTAATGGCGACATCGCCAAAGCGCATCGCCATACGCGTGGCCATGATAGAGTTGCAGCCGTGGGCAATGTTGGCGAAGGGACCGCCGTGGACAAACGCGGGCGTGCCCTCGAGCGTTTGCACCAGGTTGGGCTTGAGCGCGTCCTTAAGCAACGCGGCCATGGCACCCTGGGCCTTAAGGTCGCGGGCACGGACGGGCTCGCCGGCAAAGCTATAGCCGACGACAATCTCGCCCAGGCGCTCCTTGAGGTCGCTGATGCTCGTAGACAGGCACAGGATTGCCATGACCTCGGAGGCGACGGTGATATCAAAGCCGTCCTCGCGCGGCACGCCCTGGGCCTTACCGCCAATGCCGTCGATGACGTGGCGCAGCTGACGGTCGTTCATATCGACGACGCGCTTCCAGGTGATGCGCTTAACGTCAATACCGAGCTGATTGCCCTGCTGGATGTGGTTGTCGAGCATGGCGGCCAGCAGGTTGTTGGCAGCACCGATGGCATGGAAGTCACCGGTAAAGTGCAGGTTGATATCCTCCATGGGGATGACCTGAGCCCAACCGCCGCCGGCAGCACCGCCCTTAACGCCAAAGACGGGGCCGAGCGAAGGCTCGCGCAGGGCCACGGCGCTCTTGACGCCGCGACGACGCAAGCCATCGGCCAGACCAATGGTCGTGGTGGTCTTGCCCTCGCCCGCAGGCGTTGGGTTGATAGCGGTCACGAGGACGAGCTTGGCCTGGTGATCGGTCGGCTCGTTGAGCAGTGAATAGTCAACCTTAGCCTTGTCGAAGCCGTACGGAATCAGGTGCTTTACGTCGACGCCGGCGTTCTTAGCCACCTCGGTAATGGGCAGCGGCGTGACGGAACGTGCGATTTCGATGTCAGTAGGCATGGGCGGTCCTTTCGTTACCGAATGAGAAAAAGACCAATTCAGCATAGCACGGGCGCGCAATAGTAAAACGCCCATAACCGATGAACGGCGATATGTTTACCCGATGCCCAGCGATAGCCCAACAGCCCGCCAAAACAAAGCGCCCTAAACGGTAGGTTCAATCCCCAGGTGCTCAAAGGTGCGAAGGGTTGCCTGACGGCCCTGCGGCGTACGAATCATCAACCCGCATTGCAGCAAATAGGGCTCATAGACATCCTCGAGCGTGCCCGGGTCCTCGCCCACCGCGCTGGCAAGGGTCGTAAGTCCCACGGCACGACCGGAGAACGTCTTGGCAAGTGTCTCCAAAATGCGAATATCCATCCAGTCCAGACCGAGCTCATCGATCTCGAAGAACTCGAGCGCCTGGCGGCAGATATCGAGCTCGATGGGGCCGTTGCCGCGCACCTGTGCGTAATCGCGCACGCGCTTGAGCAGGCGGTTGGCAAGACGCGGCGTGCCGCGCGAACGCGAGCCGATCTCGAGTGCACTGGGATGGTCGATCGTCACGCCCAAGATAGTCGCCGAGCGCGTCACAATCTGCGCGAGCTCCTCGACCGTGTAGTAATCCAGGCGATATGAAATGCCAAAGCGGTCGCGCAACGGGCCTGTCAACATACCTGAGCGGGTCGTTGCCGCTACCAACGTAAACTTGGGAATATCCAGGCGAATCGAGCGCGCCGCCGGACCCTTGCCAATCACGATATCGAGGGCAAAGTCCTCCATCGCGGGATACAGGACTTCCTCGACCGAACGGTTCAGACGGTGAATCTCGTCGATAAACAGCACATCACCCGGCTGCAGGTTGGTAAGGATGGCAGCCAGGTCACCGGTACGCGCGATGGCCGGACCGCTCGTCGTCTTGATCTGAGCGCCCAGCTCGTTGGCGATAACGGTAGCCAGCGTGGTCTTGCCCAGACCCGGAGGGCCCGAGAAAATCACGTGGTCGAGCGTCTCACCGCGGCTCTGCGCCGCCTCGATGAGCACGCGCAGGCTCTGTTTGATGTGTTCCTGGCCGCAGTAGTCATCCAGGCGCTGGGGGCGCAGGGTACGGTCGACATCGAGGTCCTCGGGCGTCAGCTCCGAACCCACCATACGCTCGCCATGCGCCATGGATGCCGCCGGCGAGTTGCCGGGCGTCGCCCACAGGTCCTGAGAGTCATCGGCTTCCCACATCACGCATCCATTCCGAGTCGCTTAAGCGCCGCGCCGAGCAGATCCTCGACACACATATTCTGCCCATCATACCCGCTCAGGGCAACATCGGTCTCCTGCGGGCTAAAGCCCATGGAAAGGAGCGCCGCACGGGCGTCATCGATCGCCGAAGGAGCGGCGGCGGGAACCGGCATCGCAACCTGGCCGGGAATCACGTCGACCGGCACAAAGCCCTTATCCTTGGCAAAGGTGCTCTTGAGCTCCAAGATGAGGCGCTGGGCGGTCTTTTTGCCCACACCGGGAACCTTGGCCATGCCCTTGTCATCCTCGGCCATCACCAGGGAATACAGCTGACCCACGGTATAGGTGGAGAGCACGGCGAGCGCCAGGCGCGGACCGACGCCCGAGACGGACACGAGCCGATCGAACATCGTGCGCTCGTCCTTGGAGGCAAAACCAAAGAGCGTCATGGCGTCCTCGCGCACCTGCATACGGGTATACAGGCGAACCTCGCCGCCGGGCGTCGGCAGCGTAGCGGCGGTGCTGCCCGAGATGCCGAGCTCAAAGCCCACGCCCGACACATCGACGACGGCCGAGCTCATCGTGGCCTCGACAAGCGTTCCATGGAGCTGGGAGATCATCAGTATCCGGTTCCTCTCTGTTGATAGAACTCGCCACCGGTGAGGGCGCGGGTGCGGCTGAGGTTTACGTGGCAGATGGCGCAGGCCAGGGCATCGGCGGCATGGTCGGGATGTGGGTCGTGATCGAGCTGTGTGAGCGTACGAACCATATACGCGACCTGCCGTTTGTCCGCGGCGCCGGTGCCCACAACAGCCTGCTTAATCTGCATAGGCGTGTACTCGCCAATCTCGAGCGCGCATTCCGAAAGCGCCACGAGTGCAGCACCGCGGGCATGCGCCGTAGGGATGGCCGAGCGAACGTTGGCGCCAAAGTAAATGCTCTCGATAGCAGCGGTATCGGGTCGATAACGCTCCACGACACCCTTGAGGTCGCGGGCGATATGCGACAGGCGCACCGCGAGCGGACTGCCCGCGCTGGTCTCGATACAACCGTAGGCACGGCAGCGAACCTCGCCACGCCGCTCCTCGATAATCCCCCAACCCGTATGAGCCAAACCGGGGTCGATGCCCAAGATAACCAAGCCGACCTCCCCTCGCCACAAGCACAGCGCAAGACAAGGCCCCGCGCATCATTCACGAACGTCTGTTCTAGAATAACACAACAGCGACCGTATCTAGCAAGCAAGGTTGAACCATAGGTTGAGCATAAGTCAGTGAGCGAGTCCCTGCCGTAGCAAGGTGTCGCGAAAGAGGAGCGCCACGTACTTCTGTACGCAAGCGACGGTTTGAGCGGCAGATTGCCCGGCAGGGGCTCGCGCAGCGTCGACTCGTTACGCGGTTTGGTAAAACCGCGTAACCTTGGCCCTATCCCATAGTTAGTTCTGCGAGAAAAAGGGGAACTGCCTCGGATCCACCGGCGGGTGCGGCATCGGGCCACCCTGGGGACTACCTTGCGAGCCGCCCTGTCCGCCCATCATCTTATCGATGGCGTCCTGAACCTCGCCCTCGAACTTTTTCATACCCTCATGCAGACGACGCTGGCCATCCTCAGAGCGCAGCTCCTCCATCTGCTCGGGCGAAATACCCAGTAGCTCGCCCAGCACGCCCATCATCTCGTTTCGCACGCGCTCGCTCGTATCCTCGTCAGCAAAACGGCGCACCTCGGCGCGCGCCAGCGAATCGACCGTCATACGCTCCTTGCCGTTAAGCCCCAGGTCGGACCACGCGAGCATATACGGCCAGGAGCGCTCGGCAAACGAACGGGCCGAGACGATCGGCGCCATCGGCAACATGCGGCGGGCAGCTTCACCCTGTCGAACGAGCATCAGCAGCAGCGAGCAGACCTCAGGCTTGCCAGCGGCCATCGGGATGTCGTCGAAAGATCGATTGCGGTCCACGTGCGCCTCGAGCGCGCCATCGACCTCACCCGGCTCAAGCCCGCCGAGCAGCTGCGCCGCGCGGTCGAGCAT
>URSP01000075.1:0-8055 GCA_900550515.1 uncultured Collinsella sp.
AGTCGGTGATACGTCGATCTGCAGCGCTCGCGCAGCGGCATTGAAAATACTGATTCAATGTAGCGCATCGAGCGCGACGTTGCACCCCGCAACGCACGGCTGTGCAGAAAAAGCTTCGAGCGGGGGCATGGGCGTGGCACCGGGCGCGGTGAGTTCATGGAACACAACGGCACCATAATTAGATGCCAACGGCGTGGTAGAACTGTGCTCGATATGCATCCGCAATAGAAAGAGGCACCATGGTCTCGCGGGTTCTCTACCGACCGTTTGATACCGAAGATTTCGACGCCATCGCGCTGATCTTGCAGCAGCTTTGGCACAACAACTCGGATAACGATGAGTACAACCGCCTTGAGGCCGCGTGCGATCTTGCCTACTGCCTTTCTTCCTCGACGTTTTCGCAGGTTGCCGTAATCGACGGTCAGGCGCGCGGCATTGCGCTTGCACGCGCAGGACAGAGCTCCGGCACCGCCGTCAGGGAACATTGGATGGATACTGAGCGTGCACTGCTGTCGCAGATGCGCGAGCTAGAACCCGAATCGTGCGCCGAGTATCTCTCGTTTGTGCGCACAACCATTCGAACCAACAACCGCCTGCTCGAGAAAAGCCCACTGCCGCATGACAACGAGGTCACGCTGCTCGCTGTCGACTCTGACGTCCACGGCCTGGGCGTTGGCACGGTGCTGCTCGACGCCGCTATCTCGCATCTGTCCTCGTGTGGGGCGACCAGCGCGCACCTGTACACCGATTCCAACTGCTCGTGGAAGTTCTACGAGCTGCACGGCTTTAAGCGCACGGCCACGCACCGCGCCAACCGCGAAGAGCGCCGTCACGACATGCCGCGCGAAAGCTTCCTCTACGAACTCGACCTAACAGCCTAAACCCGGCAGTTAGGGACGTTCCTTTTAATATGAGCAGGACATTGTCAAGAGGCAAAATCGGGCCTGGCCCCAACGATATGGGGTCAGGCCCTCTCCCTATATCAACCCGTCCGCGGCGACCTCGGCGTGTCTTCCCGACGCTCGTCTTTGCAGTTTAATATCCGCCCGCGGCGATCTCTCGCTGGGCAATCCGTTGCTACGGCTGAGGCTTCTACGTCGAACCGACAGTCTGTGCACGCGTGTGGCGCCCTGGGCGCTCGCAGAAAAGGGACCTGAGGTTCGCCTCAACGGCTTCGGATCGAACCGCTTCCGGGGTGATCGGCTTATGTGCGGGGGACCGCCCCCCTACGCCTCCTCGGCCATGAGGCCGACCGCCCACACCCAGCAGGCGAGCTCGCGCGCCGTGGCCACGTTCGCCTTGTTGCCGTGGACCCCGCGCGCGAGCAGCGCCTCCCGCCTCTCGACCAGCCTCCGCACGCCCTTGGCGGCATGCCTGCGGGCGACCCGGTCCGGGGCCTGGCCCTTGGCGAGGTCCTTCGGCCGCCCCGAGCACGTCAGGTAGTGCCACGCGGCCTCGACCAGCGCCTTCCTCAGGTGCTTGTTGCCGGCCTTGGTGATCGCGCCCCTGCGGTCGCTCTCCCCGCTGGAGTGCTCGGAGGGCGTCAGGCCGACCCATGCGGCGAACGACCGGGCGTTCCCGAACCTCGAGAACTCGCCGGCCTCGAACACGAGGTCGGCGGCGGACGCGGTGTCTACGCCCTTGAGGCAGCGGAGGGAGTCGACCCTCCTCCTCCACCTGGGCTTGCGGGCCTCGGCCTCGACGAGCCCCTCGAGCCGCGCCTTCTCCTCCGCCGCCCGCCTGACCGCGTCGACGTAGTAGGCGAGCACGTCGTTGTCGGCCCCCTCCGCGAACCTTATCGACTCGATCCAGGACCAGTGCGCCCGGGTCCAGTTGCCCTTCCTGCGGCCGGTGGGCGTCCTCTCGTCGAAGGCGAGCCCGTGCCTGAGCAGGAACTTGGAGAGCCGCTGCTTCGAGCGCGAGAGGTCGTCCCTCGCGTCCTCGAGCGCCCTGGTCAGGTCGCGGGCGGCCTCGCACTCGTCGTCGGGGACCCACACCTCGACCACGTTGCCGACCGACAGCATGCGGGCGAGGAACTCGGCGTCGTTGCGGTCGTTCTTCCTGCGCCTGTCCGCGCTGGGCTTGATCATCTTCGAGACGGCGCCGACCACGCAGTCGACCCCCAGGCCGGAAAGCCTCTTCTGCAGGTCGAAGCCCGTGACCCCGGACTCGTACACGCACCTGGCCCTGGGGTCCACGGAACGGACCCACTCCGCGACGGCGCCGGCGTCGTAGCCGAAGGTCGCGGCACGTACCTCCCCGGTCATGACGTCGAGGGAGACGGCCTTTATCGAGCGGGCGTGGACGTCGAGGCCGATGAAGGTGGTAGTATCGAGCATGGGAGCCCCTTCCATGAATGCGGCGTGGCCGCCACGGTTGGATTAGACACTCACCATTGTCGGCCTAATCCGCGGTCTTTCATGCAGCAGGGGCTCTCAATGTTTTTATGTCCTGCTCATATCGTCTGTAATCGGAACAGGTACGATTCTGCAAGCGTACCGGCATTTCAACGATTGCAGTATAAACGAAAAACCGCAGGTTGTAGACGAGTTTGGCGTGTTTCAAGGGCGCGGTAAGCATTTGCCGTTCCAAGCGATGTTGCGAACGCAGACTGGTGATTGCTTGCTGGCTTGTGGTGGTGTTTGGGTTGCTAAGCGAGGGCTGCTTGTTGCGTGGGTTGGTTTTATTGGTGTGGGTTTGGACACTGTATGGAGATGACGATGGCTGGAGCGGGGTAGGGAGTTGTGACGCGGATTGGGGATGCTGGGTGGCTGGCCGATTGCGTGCAACGGCCTAACGCGTTGTTTGCGGTGCACGGCCAATAGATCTCTGTAGGGGGCCTACCCAACGTAAGGCGTCTGAAGGCATTTCCCTGGAAGCTCGGGCTTCCTGGATATCTTGGCGATTAAGATGCGCCCCATGCTCAGCCGGCATATAGAATGGACTGTGGACGTGACGATTGCCTGCTGCTGACATGTTGGTTAATCGACGATGATGGCAGCGACGGAGATTGATTGGGGCAGTCGGCATGTTCGCGAGCGAAAAGGCGGCCCTGCTCGGCGATGTGCCGACTTTTATTGTAGCGAAGGCGTTGGTGACGCCGAGAGGCGGCAAGGCCGACAAAACTATTGCGAAGGCAAGGGATCAACATGGCATTTGAAGCACGTCAGAGTACGGTTGGAAAGCTGCTTAATGACTCAATCTATAGAATCCCTCGCAATCAGCGCGCTTACGTGTGGGATGAGCATAACTGGAAAGATCTATTCGAAGACATCAAGCTTGTGACAGAGGAAGTTGCTACGTCGCATTTCATCGGTTCGATAGTGCTGATGGAGGAAGAAGAAGAAGACAGCCTCGGGGTTTTTACAATAATTGATGGTCAACAAAGAGTTATTACCCTAACGCTCTTGCTGTCTAGCCTCATGTTCGCTTTCAAGAAAAGGAATATGATTAACCACGCTAATGGCACAAAAAAATATCTAGTGGCGATAGATACTAAGGATGTTGAGCACGCGATCGTCGCTCCGGAGAATCATTTATCATTAACGAGGATCGTCGAAGGAGTAATTGCTATCTCTCCTGAAGATGCGGCTGCCATGTCTGCTGTGGCTTTCTCGAAGAGCAAACGCGCGTCCGGATCAAAAGACGAACTGATCGTTAAAGCCTTCCAATATTTCAGTGCAAGTTTCGCCAAGATGAAGGATGAGGAGTTGCTGGCCTTCAGGGATGCGGTCATTTCTGTCGCATATGTAAACATCAAATCATCGTCTGAGGAAGATTCGTACACAATATTCGAAATATTGAATGCGCGAGGTATCGAGCTTGAGGACCATGAGCTTCTGAAGAACTATATTATGCGCTATATCCATCCTATAGAAAAGCGCGATGATGCAAAACAGGTATGGTCGGAAATTGAAGCAACAGTCGGCTCGAACATGAAAGCTTTTTTGCGTCACTACGCAATTCAAAAATATCGCCTAGGTCAAGGCGACAAGGATGGAGCATATAAGAAAATAAGGGATTTTACGGATCCAAAGAAGGCTGCTGATCTTCTCTATGATTTAAGGCTAAAAGCCGGATATTATGCAGAGATTGTCGAGCCAACCAGCGATGACAGAAATGCGGAAATCTTGAGTTTCTTAAGAACACACAATGTCCGCGTCTTCAGGCCGCTTCTTATGAGTTTAATGCACGCTCGCGAAATAGAGCAGCTAACGAGCGAGTAGTATGATGATGCGATTGGATTTATTTACCGGTTCTATATTTGCTATAAGATAATCGGGGGAATGGAGTCGAACCACCTATCGGATTCGATCGTGAAACACTCATACGCAATCGAGTTGAACTGCACCCAGCAAGTGTTAGATGAGTGGAAAAATAGTTTTAACGAAAAACTGCCTTCAGAAGAAACATTTCGAATTAATCTCCTTTCGCTTGGATGGTCTCATTCGTGGCCGTTGTATAGCGAAACAAAGTTGAAGGATCGCTGCAAGTTGGTCCTTGCCTTGCTCGAGGAGCTTAAGTCTGGTGTTAGGGTTTCTGAGGCATTCACAATAGAGCACATTCTTCCGGATTCGCAGGCTCAGGAAAACTCGATTATTGGGAACTTGCTCATGCTAGAAGAGCGACTTAACGCGAAATGTAAAGACAAATCGCTTAAGGAAAAGCTGCCCATATACGCTGAATCGCGTTATGCCACTACAAGAGCTTTTGCTAAACGCTATGCGAATGGTTGTTTTAACGTTAAGAAGCGCGTTGATTTTATCGCGAAAGATTTGTTTGAAATGGTCATCCACTAGCTTGCACCGCGCGGCCGCGGCGCTTGAGCTCGTCAAGAAGTGCATCGACCCGTCGATAAGGCGGCAGGCCGAAGGGTTCGAATGGGATCCGAAAGCGCTGGAGTAGGCTCTCGCCTGGCCATAGGAAAGGTAAGGGTGGAAACCGATGGCGGACAAGGAGCGACCAAGGTGAACGAGGATGACATCATCGGCGTCGTGAGGGAGTACATCGAGGACAAGGAGAACTCGTACGCCCTCATGCTTACCGGGGAATGGGGATGCGGGAAAACCTACTTTGTCGAGCACGCACTGACCGAGAAGCTGGAGGAGGATGAGAGCCGGCATCCCGTCGTGGTGGCGTCCGCCTACGGCGCCAAGGACTTAGCGGAGCTCTGCGGGGCGATTGAGTCTGGTTTCATCTCGAAATACGCCATAGGGTGCGCGGCCGGCGGGGAGAGGGGCAGGTGGGATTCACTCGTCGGGTTCGCCAAGGACACGGGAATATCGTTCCTCGGGAAAAAGATCAGGGAGCTGGAGAAGAAGGCGGGCGTCGATCTCAAGATGGCGCCGCTGAATGCCGTGAACCTCATCATCGGCCCCGAGACCCTCCTCGTCATAGACGACGTGGAGAGGTGCGACATGGGCATTCGCGAGCTGCTCGGGGCGGTCGACCACCTCGTCGTTGGCTGCAGGAAGAAGGTCCTCCTCGTCTGCAACGAGGATGAGTGGAGGAAAGGGCTAGGACCGAAGGGGGAGAAGGGGACGACCAGGGAGTACGAGAGCCTCATCGAGAAGACCGTCTGGCGGAAGTGCCGGTTCAGGCCCTCGGTCGGCTCGGTTGTGGAACGCGTTCTGGGAGGCGTGCTGGGCGGCATCTACCCAGGCGCGCTCGAGGACGCCGTTTCGGCGATTGAAGGAAGCGAATCGCCGAACTTGCGATCCCTCAGCAAGATGCGCCCCGTGCTGGTCGGGATGAAGGAATCCGGGTTCTTCGCTGAACCCACCGACCCGGAGTCTGCCAGGGCAGTTTTCAAAGAGGCTTTCGGCTTTGCAGCGGGGGCGGCGAAGGGGATGCGCATCGGGCCTCCGTCAAGCCGGGAGGATTCCATCCTTAGGGGTGGCATTTTCGAGTCGCGCCGGCTCAAATACGCCGCCCTGGACTTCATCCCCCGCTTTTTCGAGAGGTGTGAGGGGGTCGATTCCAAGCATGTTCGTTCCTGCCTGGAAGATTACCTTGCGACCTTTCATCCCGACGGGCCGGCCGCGCGGAAAGCTATTGAATGTATCGAAGGCATCAGACACGCCACTTTCCGCGATGCCGATGTCCTTGGCATGGTGGAGACTTTAGTCGCCGGGATTGTCCCCGGGGACGGGAGCCGCGGCTTGTCGTTCGACGTCTATCCCGACGTCCTGCGTGCCGTCAAAGGCATTGCGGGGGAATTTGCTGACGCCTTTCCCGAAGGGGTCGCGCCGCTCGTCAAGGCGATGGAATCCTCCATTGGACGGGATCCCGAGTCTGCAGTGAGGTCAATCGGAAAGAATCGAGTCGAATGGCAGGAGATCCCTTTCGACTCGAGCGAAGCGCATGAGATTCCGGCTTTGGAGGAGGTCGACAGGCTGAGGGAGCTCGCCTTGACGACGCTACGCGAACGGGAGTCGGAGTCTCTTGGCAACGTCCTGATAAACGCCCCCGACCAATTCGCGACGAAGCTCTATCTGGCTTTCTCGAAATCAGATGACTGGTCGGAACCCATCCTGTCGCTCATTTCCCTCGACACTTCCCTCCTCGCGAGGGCGATGGAGAAGATGCCTCCCGAAGATATTCGGCTTGTGCACAGTGTCCTTTTTCCGGGCGACCACATGAGGTCGTGCACGGCCTCGCTCGAGGGCGAGGACAGGAAGGCCCTCGTAGCTTGGGCCAAGAGGCTCGGATCGGAGATCGGCAAGGTCGAGACCATGGAGTATTACCAAAGGATCTATTTCGACGCCATATCCAAGAGTCTCGAATGTCTTGCCGATATCTAGGATCCGCAGCTGTTGCCAAGTTGAAACGTGGCTTAGGATTTGCAGAAGATCTTCTAATGGCAGTCTTACGACAAGGACGAGGATGCCCTAATGCCTTGCCCAGGCTCCATCCAGCTCCGCCGCGCAGCTCTCGAACACGCACCTAACGGCGGCCATTTCCGACGGGGTCACGCGCCCTCCGCTCGCCTTATCCGAGGGCCTATGCGGCGGGGCTTGACTTCGAGGACGTCGTCGACTCGTCCCTCGAGCTTGTAAGGCTTGCTGAGGTAGGCGGACTAGAGTAAGAAAAGAGAAATCAAAAGGCGAATTTATCGCGAGGAGCAAAATGTCCCAAATAAATCAGATCCAAGAAGAGCTAAGGCAGATCGAAGGCGGGCGTTTTCAAACACTAGCAAATCAGTATCTATATAGGAGATATTCGCTTAACAACATCATTGAATTAGGATCCCAATGCGGCACGGATAAAACCACGACCGGAGTGCCAGACATGTACTCCGTAGGAGAGAATGGACACTACCTCTTCGCGGCATACACAACCTCTAAATCCGACATCCGCAATAAGCTGCTAAATGATGCTAAAGACTGCCTCGACAGGAGCAAAACCGGAATCAATCCGCAACTCATAGATCGAATCATCCTGTGCCACACATACTTTCGCCTTTCACCTCTGGTACTCGAGGAGGTCCGTGCCATCGATCCACGGATAGAAATAATCGGGCCAGAGACAATTGCGAGCGACCTTGATGGAAAATACCCTGCGCTAGCGCATACGGTATTGGGCGTTCCACTCGGAAAGGGATCATTCATCGCCCCAGACCGCTTCATCGAGCGAAGCCTGAACGACCGTTTCTCAACCGACCTGTCGAAGCTCCTCATGCACAGGGATTCCGAGTTTTCAGTCATCGTCGAATCGATAGAGCAAAACAAGGCAGTGGTGATTCAGGGGCAGTCTGGATCGGGGAAAACCAAGATCGCCCTCGACGCATGCCTCTCATTCAGCAAACGGCATCACTGGGATCTTCTTATCTTGGACTCTAGGTATTCATCGCATCTCGACGATGATATCGAGCTGATTTTGTCGGAGTCGGAAAACATTATCCTTCTAGTCGATGATGCAAACGGCAACCTGTCACTTGAGCACTTGCTGGGAATCTGTTTGGAAAACAAAAAGCTAAAGATTGTCCTCACCTGCAGGAAGATGCACCGACTGTCTCTTATACACATCTCCGAGCCCACGAGACCGTACTAGATC
>URSP01000076.1:0-8024 GCA_900550515.1 uncultured Collinsella sp.
AGACGATGATGTGGTTTACCGCCGACCTGCACCTGGGCGATACGAATATCTTGCACGACATGGATCGGCCGTTTGGCTCGGTCGAGGAGATGAATCGCAAGGTCATCGATGCCATCAATGAGTGCGTGGCTGCGGATGACCGCCTCTATATTTTGGGTGACTTTACCTATCATTTGCCCCTGGCGGAGGCGGTGCGCCTGCGCGAGCGTATCGAATGCCAGAACGTGACGCTCATCCGCGGTAACCATGACGGCGACTGGGAAGATTCCGACGTACCGCAGATTTGGGAAGACGTGCGCGATTACCTGGAGATTGCTCCCGGCTATGCCAAGGGCCATCGTCTGGTTATGAGCCACTACCCCATGCTCAGCTGGAACGGCAAGGCACGTGGCGCCATTATGCTGCATGGGCATATCCACAGCAGGGGTGACCGCGCCAACGCACGCAACCGCGATCGCGAGCGCCCTATCTTTCGCTACGATGTCGGTCTCGATGCCAACGAGTACAAGCCCGTAAGCCGCGATCAGATTCTTAGCTTCTTTGGGTTATAGGGCGCCAGAGCCACCACAAAGGGGACAGGCACCTTTGTGGTGGTTCTGGCGCCGTTGCCATTATGGCGGCGGCGCCTTTTTTGTCCGCGCGGCGCGGTAGAGTGTAGCCGGTTGATATTTGCGTCCATCGAGGAGCTGCTATGAACGAGATCAAGTGCCCGCATTGCGGCGAAGTTTTTAAGGTCGATGCATCCGGCTATGCGGATATCGTCAAGCAGGTGCGCGATGCCGAGTTCTCGCGCGACCTGGATGAGCGTGTGAAGGCAGTCCAGCGTGAGGGTGAGCAGGCGCTGGAGCTTGAGCGCTCGCGTTCGACGGCTGCCTTGCAACAGGCAAAGTCTCAGCGCAATGCCCAGCTTGTCGAGCAGAAGAACACTGCGGATCAGAAACTGGCGCAAGAGGTTGCCAAGCGCGATGCTGAGCTTGCCGAGCTGCGCGCCAAGCTCGAGGGCGCTGCCACAGAGCGCGAGAGTGCAAGCCAGCGTGCGGCGGTTGAGGCCCGCGCCGATGCTCAAAAGGAGAATGCCGAGCTGCAGCGCGAGATCGACAACCTGCGTGCGCAGTTGGGGCGCAAAGATGATGAAGCCAGGCTTGCCGAGGCGGCGGCACGTAATGCTGCTCAAAACGATTTAGCTGCACGTGATGCTCAGATTGCCGAGCTGCAGGCCAGGCTTGCCGCGGCGGACAAGGCCCAGGAGATGGCGCTTGCTGCTGCTGCGGCCGAGTCGCAGCGTGAGCTCGAGGCCGCTCGCAGCGAGGCCGAGCGCACGCTTGCTGACTATCGCGCGCAGGTACAAGAGAAGTTTTCCGTCGCAAAGGCTCAGTCCGAGCAGGAAGCCGAGGGTCTGCGTGCTCAGCTGCGCGAACAGGAACTGACGGCCAAAATGAACCTATCGGAGGCGGTTGCCGCAGCAGAGCGTGAGCGTGACGAAGCGCGTGCCAAGCTGACGAGCGAGCTGGCGGTGCGCGATTCTCGCGAGGAGCAAGCCAAGGCGGCACACGAGCTCGAGCTTGCGCAGGCCAAGCGCGCGAGCGATGACCTGATTCGCTACAAGGATGAAGAGATTGAGCGCCTTAAGGACATGAAGGTCCGCCTGTCCACCAAGATGGTGGGCGAGTCGCTCGAGCAGCACTGCGAGACCGAGTTCAACCGTCTGCGCATGACGGCGTTTCCCAACGCGTACTTCGAGAAAGATAACGATGCGTCCGAGGGTACCAAAGGCGACTTTATCTTCCGCGAGTGCGACGCAAGCGGTAACGAGGTCATTTCGATTATGTTCGAGATGAAAAACGAGAACGACGAGACCGCGACCAAGCACAAAAACGAGGACTTCTTTAAGAAACTCGATCACGATCGCCGCCAAAAAGGCTGTGAGTACGCGGTGCTCTGCACGCTGCTCGAGCCCGAGAGCGAGCTCTATAACGCAGGGATAGTCGACGTGAGCTATCGCTACGAGAAGATGTACGTGATCCGCCCGCAGTTTTTCATTCCCATGATTACGCTTCTTCGCAACGCCGCCATGGGTTCGCTGCGCTATAAGCAGGAGCTAGCGGAGTACAAACAGCAGAATATCGACGTTACGAACTTCGAAGCCAAGATGGAAAAGTTCAAGAATGATTTCGGTCGCAACTACGAGATCGCGAGCCGCAAGTTCCAAACGGCGATTGATGAGATCGACAAGACGATTAGCCATCTGCAGAAAACCAAGGAGGCATTGCTGTCCTCCGAGAACAATTTACGTCTAGCCAACAAGAAGGCCGACGATCTTACCATTCGCAAGCTCACCTGGGGCAACAAGACCATGAAGGCGGCGTTTGACGAGGCGCGCGGGGCTGCGTCAGAGACAAACGATGAGCCAGCCGAGGCGGATTCGTATGAGATCGAGGATGCCGAGTAAGGTATAGCGGATAGTGCAAAAGCGGGGCCGCTGGCGAAATTGCCAACGGCCCCGCTTCGTTTCGTTTCGGTACGTTCGGCTAGTCCTCGAGCAGGTCCTCGATAAAGCCGACGCGGTAGTTTTTGAAGATGACCTCGCCGCCGTCTTGCGTGGCGTCCAGATCGACATCGCCCATGATGCCAAAATCGTGGTCGCCATCCTCGTCGGCAAAAATCTGGTGCACGTGCCACACGTGATCGGTCTTCTCGTCGCTCCCGTCGATGGTAAACATCGCGGCGCTGCGGGCATCTCCGTCGGTGAGGATTTCCTCGTGCTGCTCATGGTAGGCATCGAGCGCCTTTTGCCAGCGGACCTCGCTCATGCCCCAGTCCTCGTCGAGTTCGCCCAGGTCGCGAACGTGCTCGCGGGCGGCAAGGGTCACGCGGCGGAAGAGCGCGTTGCGCACCAGCAGGGTGCAGCCACGGCGGTCTGCCACGACTTCGTCGATGCCCTGCGGCGGTGCGGCATCGAGGGCTGCCGGGTTGCCGGCGTTCTCCCACTCATCCACCAGGCTCGAGTCCACCGAGCGCACCACAAAGCCCAGCCACGAGATAATGTCGCGCAGGCGCTCGTCGCGCTTCTCAATGGGTACGGTGCGGTCGAGCGAACGGTAAGCCTCTGCCAGGTAGCGCAGCAAAATGCCCTCGGAGCGGGCGATGCCGAGCTTTTGAATGTAGCCCTTAAAATCGCTCGCGCTCTCCAACATATCGCGCAGGACGCTCTTGGGAGAGAGCTGGTAGTCGTTTGCCCACGGTACTTCCTGGCAGTACTTGTCAAAAGCGGCATCGAGCAAATCCTCGAGCGGCTTTTCGTATGTGACGTCCTGAATGCGCTCCAAGCGCTCCTCATACTCGATGCCGTCGGCCTTCATCTCGGCCATAGCGCGATCGCGTGCGGCTCGCTCCTGTGCGCGCAGCACCTGTTTGGGATCCTCGAGCGTTGCCTCGACCATTGAGATCAGGTCCATGGTATAGGTCTCGCTCTCGGGATCGAGCAGCTCCAGCGCAGCAAGCAAGAACGGCGAGAGCGGCTGATCGAGTGCGAAGTCCTCGGGCAGATCGACCGTCAGCGCATAGTCGATGTCTGGTGCGGCATCAGTCGGGGCGTCGGGCGCGGGCGGCACCTCGGTGCGAACGACGACGCCGGAATCGATGAGCGTGGCGAAGATCTCGTCGGCGCGAACCTCGAGCTTAGCCTTTTCCTCGGGAGTCTGCAGGCTCGTCTCGATGAGGTCGTGTACGCGGGCTCGGGCATCGCCGCCCTGCTCGACCACGCTGATCACCATGGAGTGCGTGATGCGCAGGCGCGGCTTGAGCGTCTCGGGTTGCGTCTCGATCAGACGCTCGAAGGTCTGCTTGTTCCAGGTGACAAAGCCCTCGGGGGCCTTTTTCTTTTTAATCTTACGGAGTTTTTTGGGGTCGTCGCCCGCCTTGGCCATAAGCTTGGCATTCTCGATCTCGTGCTCGGGTGCCTCGGCAATCACCATGCCCTCGGTATCGAAGCCCGAGCGGCCGGCGCGACCGGCAATCTGATGGAACTCGCGGGCGCGCAGGCGACGCATCTTGTAGCCGTCGAACTTGGTGAGCGCGGTGAGCACCACGGTGTGGATGGGTACGTTGATGCCGACGCCGAGTGTATCGGTACCGCAGATGACGGGCAGCAGACCCTGCTGCGCCAAGCGCTCGACCAGCAGGCGATAGCGCGGCAACATGCCAGCATGGTGCACGCCGACGCCGCATCCAAGCAGGCGCTTGAGAATCTTGCCAAAGGCCGTCGAGAAGCTCGTGCCTTTGGCAGCTTCCTTAATAGCTTCGCGCTGCTCCTTGCTGGCAATGCCAAAGTTGGCGAGGGATTGTGCTGTCGTAAGTGCGGCATCCTGGCTAAAGTGCACGATATAGAGCGGGGCCTCGCCGCGACGCATCGCGAGCTCGACCGTGCCCTCGAGGGAGGTCGTCACATAGTCGTAGCTCAGCGGTACGGGACGCGGGGCGTCGACGACTAGGTCGCAGGTAGCGCCGGTGTGTTCCTCGAGCGAGGCGGCGATCGCGGTGACATCGCCGAGCGTGGCGCTCATGAGCATGAATTGCGTGTGGGGCAGGGTGAGCAGCGGCACCTGCCAGGCCCAGCCGCGGTCGGGGTCGGCAAAGTAGTGGAACTCGTCCATGGCCACGCAGCCCACATCGGCGTCCTCACCCTCGCGCAGCGCATCGTTGGCAAGGATTTCGGCCGTGCAGCAGATGACGGGTGCCTTGGTGTTGATATGCGTGTCGCCGGTGATCATGCCGACGTTATCGCGGCCGAGCACCTGCACAAGGTCGAAGAACTTTTCGCTGACCAGGGCCTTGATGGGGGCCGTGTAATAACAGCGTTTGCCCTGTGCCATGCCCATAAAGAGCATGCCCAGCGCGACGAGCGATTTACCCGATCCGGTCGGCGTGCCCAAAATGACGTGATCGCCGGCGGCCAGGTCCATGAGGGCCTCTTCTTGGTGATCCCACAGCTCAATGCCGCGATCGCTCGTCCATTCAAAGAAACGTTCGAAGGCTTGATCGGGCGTGAGCCATGGTTCGGGCTCGCTGCCGTCCTCGGGCTCCCACCAGGTGGGGGAGAGCGCGCCGAGCGAGCCAAACTCGGCTTCGGTTCCCGTGCCGCCCGAGAATGAGCTGGCGGCGCCGGCGCCGGAGACGGTGCTGGCGGCGGTATCTGTCGTGGTCTGTGCCATGTGTTTGCTTTCTCTCGCGATTGTCCGCCAACTATTATGGCGTAGCGGCGGCGCGGGGTGCCAGCGCGCGAGAAAATGCAGGAAATGGGCGCGTGGTACTAGCGTTCCTGAGGCAGGCGCTTCTTACCCTTGCGGGCGCGGTTTTTAAAGTTCTCGACGGCCTCTTCCATGCCGAGAGGCACGTAGGTGAGCTCATCGAGGTTTTCGGGCAGGTAGCAGGCAAGGCTTTGCTCCTGCGCGCGGCCCGCCGCGAGCTGTTCATCGCTGGGCTGCGCGCCGGGTGTGGCGCAAATACCATATACAGCGGCGCCCATCTCGCGCGTGCGGCATTCATATTCGGTCTCGGGGTGCTCGGGATGGTCGCGGCGGACGTTGTCGCTTACCCAAAGCGTGTCGTAGCCGGCCGCGGCAAACTGCCCCAGGGCGTAGTCGCGCAATGGCTTGCTGTCGGTTCGCAGCGTGACGGTGGTGCCGGCTGCAAAGAGCGGGCGGTAGAGCATCAGATGGTCGACATGGACGAGTCGTTTTTTGGCGTACTTGGCCTTGGGCTGCGGCGTGGGAAAGTTAATGGTGATGGCATCGAGCTCGCCTGCGGCAAATAGCTGCGGCAGCGATGCGGCGCCTCGGGGCAGGACGAGTGCGTTGGTCAGTTCCTGCTCGCAGATTTTCTGCGCGGCATAGGCGATACAGATGGGCTCCTGGTCCATACCGATAAAGAGGGTGTTTGGCTCGTGGGCCGCGCGCTCTGCAAGGTACGTTCCCTTGCCACAGCCAAGATCCAGGTGAAGGTGTTCGAAGGGCTTGTTGCCAACTGGCGCACAGGCCTCGCGCCAATCTCCGGCATAGATTTCGGGGTTCGTCTCAATCGCATCGGCGTAGCGCTCCAGGCGCTCCTCGAGCACAAAGTTCTTAGGCGTGCGAACGTGGACGGCTCCCATGAGGCTCCTTGGTCATAAGTGTGGAACGCATAGCTGCGCGTTCCGTCAATGGGTTGAAAAAGGGGTGGGCATAGTTTGCCCGAAAGACGCGGTGCGGCTCGACGGCGAGTCGTCGGTGCCTACAGGCGCTTGAGAATCACATAGCGGTTGAGATCGCCGCTGCGACCGTCAGCATGGAAGCGCTCAAGCTCGCGCACGGGGACCTCGCCGCTCTTGTAGAACGTACGGACGCCGCGCACCAGGTCGGTGATCTGCTGATCGTCAAAGTGATGGCAATAGCGGTAGGCGTGGCGGTCGTTTTGCCAGCCAATGAGGTGGTCACCGGCTTCAAACTGCGCGGAATCGTAACCCTCAAACGGCGGGGTGAGCTCGGCGCGGGCCTCGGCGCGAACGGCCTTGCGCGCCATGCGCTCGTCGTTCATAAACTCCCAAAAGCTGATGGCGATGATGCCGCCTGGGCGCGTCTGGCGCACCAGAGCGTCGAGCACGCGTACGCGGTACTCGCACGACGGCACGTGGTGCATAAATCCAAAGCAGACCGAGATGTCGGCGAGCGGGGCGTCGAAAAGCACGTCGGGTGTCTCGGCGGGGTTGAGCTTCATAAGGGCATCGAGCGCGTCGAGTTCCTGGAAGTGCAGGTTGGGAATGCGCAGGGCGTGACCATGTGCATCGATGGCCAGGTCTTGGCACGAGTCGACGCCATAGAACTCAAACGGGCAGCTGGCATCTGCCGAAGGATTTGCACCGTCGACGCCCTTGGCGGCAAGTGCGCCGCCGGCGGCAAAGTTCTCGAATCGCATATTGCCGCAGGCAAGGTCGAAGACGCGGACGGGATGCTCGATTGTGGCGACGTCGAGCTGCTCGAGCGCGATATCCATGGTGCGTACCCAGCCGGGCCACGGGGCCTGGCGCGTATCGGAGAAGGAGGCGGAGTGCTCGCGATAGAACGTGTTGTTGAGCTGGATGAGCGATGAGGCGAAATCGCGGTTCACGGCGCGGAACTCCCTCCGTTGGCGGTGCAGAATAAACAGTACGACCATACTACCGTTAACGCCGCAACGGGGACAACCGAACTGCGGGTCATTGCTTTGTTTGGACACATTTCCGCAGCTCATATGTGCCCGCAACCGCCGGTTGTCAAAAATCTCACTAGAATAGGTGGCATGCTTTTGGCGGTGGCGGATAGATTTTTAACTGTGCAAGGCGCCTTAAGAACAAAAACGGTCCGGCGGCACGGCTGGCATCACATAGGAGGAACCATGAATGTAGAAACTGCGCAGCGGCTCGCCGACCTTCGTCGCAGCAAGGGCTTTAGCCAAGAAGGGCTGGCGCGAAAGTTAGGGCTGTCGCGCCAGGCGGTCAGTAAATGGGAGCGCGCTGAGAGCTCGCCCGATACCGAGAACCTGATCTCGCTCGCCAAGCTCTACGGCGTGAGCCTGGACGAGTTGCTCAATCCGAGCGACGAGATTGAGGACGATATCGAGTTTGAGAACGAGGACCGCGCCCGTCAGCGCGAGGCGGAGGCGGCGGAACGTGCCCGCACCCACGAGGCGGCGGCGCGCGCCACGGAGGCAGCTACGCAGGCGAGTGATGCCGCGGCCAAGGCGGCGCAGGCGGCGAGCTGGAGTGCGCAGGCCGCCAATGCCGCTACGGCGCAAGCGACGAGTGGCACCGCGGTTGGCTCGACTCCGGTGAAGGGCCCGTTCCAGTCGTTCCCGTATTGGGCCGTGTGTTGGCTACTGTTCTTTTTGCTGATGTTCCTGTTTGGTGCCGGTCCCTTTGCCGCGCTGATCTTCTTCACGATTCCCATCTATCACTGGGTGGCGCGTGCACTCGATGGCGATTGGGCGCGCGGGGATATTCAGGTTGGTCCGGC
>URSP01000077.1:0-7874 GCA_900550515.1 uncultured Collinsella sp.
CGTCGTAGGTGTAGAACTCGCCGCGCTGCGCGGGGAAGGGATCCATGGGGCCGGGGTAGTTGCCGTACTCGTCGGGCTCGCCCTGCGGCGCGTCGCCGTGGCGCTTCCAAGAGCCAATATGCACCTCGTAGATGTTAAGCGGCTGCGACATGTGGTTGTGGCCGGCGCGGCGCTTGAGCCATGCGGCGTCGTTCCACTTGTAGCCATCGAGGGTCCACAGCACGCTGGCGGTACCCGGAGGGCACTCGGCCTTAAAGGCATACGGATCGGCCTTGTAGAGTTTCTCGCCCTCGTTGGTCTCGATGAGATATTTATAGAGCTGGCCCTGCTCGGCGCCAGGAATAAAGCCTTCCCAAATAGCGCTCGTATGCACGGGCACCAGCGGGTTGGCTTCCTCATTCCAATCGTTAAATTCGCCAATGACATGGACGCTCTTTACGTCGGGCGCCCAAACGCAAAAGCGCCAGCCACGCGTGCGCTGCTGCGTGTCGGGATGCGCGCCCATCTTTTCCCAGCTGCGCTCCCACATACCAATGCCAAACAGATAGACATCGTCCTTGGAGAGCTCCGGTGCGTGCGGAGCCGGTTTGCGGGTTGCGGGCTTTTTAGCCGTTGGCTTTAGCTTTGTATCGCTCACGTTTGATCCCATCATGACGCGGCAGCGTGTTGCCTTGGTGACTAAATGCGAAAGGTCCAGGGCTGCACGAATCGAAGGGACGGCGATAGTTCTATGATTCGTTCCACCTCGCGTGCTCGGTGGAACTTTCGGCAGAAACTACGATAACACCTGTGCGTTAGTTTTATGGACGAAAGCGGATTTGCGGGGGCGTTTAATCGGTAAGCGACATGTTTATACCACTGGCAGAATTACCGTGGTAAAACTCTTGACAGTTTTATCAATTTGGGTTTCAAAATTGTCTGTCTGACGTTTGGTAAAACGTTTTTAGCAGGATGTTTACCATTTGATATCGAAAGGTTCGTTTATGCCCCATTCCGCCACTCCCAAGGTTGCTTTTATTTTCGATTGCGATGGCACGCTGGTTAACAGCACCCCCGTTTGGGCTTATGCTCAGCCCGAGTTATTGCACCGTCACGGGATTAACGTGACCGTGGATGACTTTGCCCAATTTGAGCATCTGTCGCTGGAGGATGAGTGCCAGGCCTACCACGACACGTGGGGCATTGGCGCGAATGGCGAGGAGCTGTATCGCGAGCTGGGTGAGATTTTGATTGATGGGTACTCCAAGGTGCCGCCGCGCGAGGGTCTCCTGGCATTTTTGGAGCAGGCGAAGGCGGCGGGCATTGCCATGTGCGTGGCTACGTCCACGCCGGCCGAGCTGGTGCAGTCCGCGCTCGCTGGTGCCGGGCTCGACGCTTACATGGAGTTTGTTACCACGACGGGCGAGGCAGGACGCTCCAAGCAGTTCCCCGATGTGTACGAGCTGGCGCTGCTCCGCCTGGAGGAGCGTCATGGGTGCAAGTTTGAGCGCGCGTGGGTGTTTGAGGACGCGGTCTTTGGCCTTAAGAGCTCTGGGACCGCCGGCTTTAAGCGTGTGGGTATTTATGACCCGCACGGCCGCATGAACCGCGACGATGTGCGTGCCAACTGCGATATCTTTATCGACAGCTACGAGGAGCTTGACCTGCCCCGCGTGCTTTCGTTTGAGGGATAGGCGAGGGCTGTGGCTTGCAAGGTATTAGTGGTCTGCGGCTCGCCCGTGGTGGCGAGCGCGGATCTGTTGCGTAGGCTAGCGGGGGAGTGCGACCACGTTGTCGCCGTGGACCGCGGGCTCGACGCGCTGCTGGGCGCGGGGCTGGGCTGCGACGTGTATGTTGGGGATGCCGACACGGTGAGCGATGTGGGTCGTGCATTGGTTGATGCCGCTGAAGCCTTTGAGGTAGAACGCCACGACCCCTACAAGGACTATACCGATCTGGCATTGGCGCTCGATTCGGTCCGCCGCCGCTGGCCAGGTGCCGAAGTGGTTGCGACCTGCGCCACCAGCGGCCGCCCGGATATGGCGCTTTCCGTACTGGGTCTGCTCGCGGGCTACAAGGGCGCCCCAGTCTGGATTGCCGAGGACAAGGTGGTCGCCCGCATCCTTCGCGCAGGCGAATCGTGGACCATCGAAAGCGCCGAAGGCAAGACTTTCTCAATCATCGCCATTGCCCCCAACACCGAAGTAAGCGAACACGGCCTAGAATGGGAACTAGATCACAGCCCGCTGGGACTACTGGCTGACACCGGCATCTCCAATGTCGTTAGGGGTACGGCCAAGATCCAAGTTCATCAAGGCGTTGCGATCGGCTATTTGCTGGCGTGAGGGTTTTATCGGGACTGGGCTGAATTGGCTAATTTTGGCAACGCAAAAAAGGGTAAGTAAAATAAGTGGTTGGAAGTTGTTAAACGATTGTTTGGTTTCCGCAAACGGGATTCTGTTTAATCCAACCACTTATCTAACAACCCGCTCGTATGCAAATTTAACCACATGCTTAACAACTTTGCTTTTTGATTAAAGGCCTGAAGTCCACCACGCCTTGGCGGGAACGTCCTTTCCCCGTTGAGTATTCTCGATCGCGCTCGGGGTTTTCCTCGACGAATTTCCACACACCCTTTGCTATGAGAGAGATGAGCCCTTCAAGCTTGACGACGCAATCGAACTCGCAGTCTTGTTGGCTTCCATGGCCGATTCCTTTATGCCCATAACTCGCGATTATCCCGCGCGCATCGCCCTGAACGCAAACCCCGATGGCTTTGTAGGGGCTATACGCTTCGCCCCTTCCCTCGATGACCGACGACCCCGCATGGATCACCGCGCAGCGAAGCTGATAGAGATCCGATGCCGTAAAGATGCCTCGATCCTCTATCGTCTCAAACCCCTCTTTTATCTCATCTGGGCGCTTCTCGCCCTTGCGCGCATTGGTCATTTTTCTCCCATCGTTCGGGAGCTCCAGGTACTCCTTGCACCATTTTCGGTAATCCGTCCCGTCGATGTTTGCGCATACGTCTGGGATGGTCACTACGAGAGTCAAAGCGGCGAGCAGCAGCCCTGCGTCGAAAGCTTTTTCGCACTCTTCCACAAGTCTGCTGGGCGTACGGCAGACGACGGTGGGGAACCCGTATTCGTTGTCGCTGCATTTTAAACACGTAGAGGGCATGGGCTCCCAATCGGCAATTGCTGCTATGCTCATAACACCTCGCCCGTTTCTGCGTCGATTCTCAGATCTGTCCTCGGTTCGATAAACTCATCCACCATCTCGTCGTCGCGGTCGGGCTCGGTCACGAAGAGCGGTTCCGGGACGTCGATGCGCGGGCCAATCGTCAGGCTGCTGCACGCGATGATGCGATTGAGATGCGGCTCGGCAGTCCCAGTAGTGAAGGCGGGGCGTAGCACTTCGCGCACGTAGTTGACGATACCCAAAATCTCGTTCACGTAGTCGAACGCGAACTTCTCGGCCATGGTCGGTCCTCCCTGGCAAAGACGATTTCAACCAGAGATTTTATAACTTCAATGAGTTGCTCCGCTTTAAATCCAACCATTGGCTTAACAAAATGGTAGGAGACTTTTTTCAACCAGAAAACTAATAAACCCAGCAAGTTATTTTCATACCCGCCAAAATAGCTAATTCAGTCCCATCCCAGGAAAACCCGTAAGATACGACAATCAATCAAAATTCCCCCTTGCATCAAGCAAAACATTCCCCTATAGTATCTCCTCGTCACGGGGGCGTAGCTCAGCTGGGAGAGCGCTTGACTGGCAGTCAAGAGGTCAGGGGTTCGATCCCCCTCGTCTCCACCCGAGCATTGAATGAGGCTCCAACGCAAGTTGGGGCCTTTTTTCATATAGGCACACAAGGTCAAAGGCGGCACCATGATCCTCCTGGTCGACAAGATCGAAAAAAGCTTCGGCGCGCACGTCCTCTTTAGCGGCGCGTCCTTCCAGATCAACCCCGGCGAGCGCTTCGCGCTCGTGGGCCCCAACGGCGCCGGCAAAACCACCATGCTCAAGATCATCATGGGCATCGATAGCCCCGACGCCGGCCAGGTCCAGTACGCCAAGGACTGCCAGGTGTGCTATCTAGAGCAAGAAACCAACCTGGAGCAAAAGGACACCACCATCCTCGCCGAGGTCATGGCCGCCGCCAAGGAAATTCGCCGCATGGGCGAGCGCGCCAACGAACTTCAGGCCCAGATCACCGAGCTCTCGGAACAGGGCAAGGACGTCAACGCGCTCCTTAACGAGTACGGCCAGGTCCAGGACCGCTTTGAGCACCTGGGCGGCTACGAGCTCGAGAGCAACGCCCGCAAAATCCTGTCCGGCTTGGGCTTTAAGGTCACTGACTTCGATCGCCCGTGCTCCGAGTTCTCGGGCGGCTGGCAGATGCGTATCGCGCTGGCAAAGCTCTTCCTACGTCATCCCGACCTGCTGCTTCTGGACGAACCCACCAACCACCTGGACCTCGAGAGCGTCCAGTGGCTGCGCGGCTTTATCGCCAACTACGACGGCGCCGTCCTCATCGTCAGCCACGACCGCGCCTTCATGGACGCCTGCGTCGACCACGTCGCCGCTCTCGAAAACCGTCGCGTGACCACCTACACCGGCAACTACAGCAGCTACCTCAAGCAGCGCGAGGACAACCTGGAGCAGATGCGCGCCAAGCGCGCTGCCCAGGAGCGCGACATCGCCCACATGCAGGTCTTCGTCGACAAGTTCCGCTACAAGCCCACCAAGGCCGCCCAGGCCCAGGAGCGCATCCGCAAGATCGAGCAGATCAAAAAGGAGCTCGTCATCCTGCCCGAGGGCCACAAGCACATCGACTTTAAGTTCCCCGACCCGCCGCGCTCCGGCGACATGGTCGTGGGGCTCGAGGGTGTATCCAAGTCCTACGGCGACAAGCACATCTACAGCGATATCGACCTCAAGCTCTACCGCGGCGAGCACGTAGCGCTCGTCGGCCCCAACGGCGCCGGCAAGTCCACCCTCATGAAGATCCTCGCTGGTCTGGAGCCGCCCACCACCGGCACCCGCGACCTGGGCACCAACGTGGGCGTGGCCTACTACGCCCAGCACGCGCTCGAGGGCATGACCGAGTCCAATACCGTCCTGCAAGAGATCGACACCGTCACGCCCAAATGGACCGTGCCGCAGCAGCGCAGCCTGCTGGGCGCCTTCCTGTTTAGCGACAACGATGCAATCGAGAAGCAGGTTCGCGTCCTCTCCGGCGGCGAAAAGGCGCGTCTGGCCCTGGCCAAAATGCTCGTGGCGCCCGAGGCGCTCCTGTGCCTGGACGAGCCCACCAACCACTTGGACATCGACTCGGTGGATATGCTCGAGAACGCCCTGCAAAGCTTCCCCGGCACCATCGTGCTGATCAGCCACGACGAGCACCTGGTACGCGCCGTGGCCAACCGCATCATCGACATCCGCGATGGCAAGGTCACGGTCTACGACGGCGACTACGACTACTACCTCTACAAGCGCGAGGACCTCGCGGCCCGCGCCGCCGCCGAGGCGGCAGGGGAGAGCGCGCCTACCGCGGTCAAGTCCACCAAAACCAGCGCCGCCCAGACCGACATCCCCGCCGCGGCGCCTAAACCGGCCGAAGGCAAAAAGACCAAGGAGCAAAAGCGCGCCGAGGCCCAGGCCCGCGCTGCGCTCAACAAAAAGCTCAAGGGCGTGCGCAACCAGCTCAAGAAGATCGAGGCTGAGCTCGACAAAAAACGCGCCCGCTATGACGAGCTTATGGAATTGATGGCCAGCGAAGAGCTTTATGCCGATCAAGACAAGTTCAACGCTGCACTGGGGGAATATAACGGCCTTAAGCAAGAGCTTCCCAAGCTCGAGGATGAATGGCTGGAGCTTTCCACCCAGATCGAAGAGGAGACCGCGCGTGAACTCTCGTAAGGCCGCCGCCGTGGCGATGAGCATCATCGCCATCGCCTGTCGCATCTGCGGCATCTTTATGAGCGCGATGACCGTGCTGCTGTGTTTTAGCGGCCTCACCGCCAAGCTGCAGATCGTGGGCTTTGTCGTTGAGCTTTCACGCGCACTGCCGAGCGCCATTGCAGGCTACGGCGTCATCACCTCGCCCTTTGGCGGCGTGTTCCGCCTGGATTACGCCATCGTCGCCGTCATTCTGTTTGTGGCCGACTACCTGCTCACGCGCGCCTCGCGCCGCGTCCGCTAGGGGAGCGCCATGTCCAGCAGCTACTTCATGAACCTGCTCGCCAGCGCGGTCGCCGTCATCGTTGGCATCGTTATCCACGAGAGCGCGCACGCTGCCGCGGCCTGGGCGCTCGGCGACAAAACGGCTCGCTCGCGCGGCCGCGTCTCGCTCAACCCGCTCAACCATATCGACCCGTTTGGCACCATCATCCTGCCGCTGCTCATGCTCGCAGCCGGTGGGCCGGTGTTCGCCTTCGCCAAACCCGTACCCGTCTACCTCAACAACCTCAAGCACCCCAAGCGCGACGAGGTTCTGGTGAGCGTTGCCGGCCCCGCATCGAACATCGCCCTCGCGTGCCTCGCGGCCGCCCTCATGCACGCAACGTACAGCAACCTCTACACCAGCATGTCCTTTGCCGTAGCGTCACAGATCATGAACTTCGGCACCACGTTTATCGTGGTCAACCTGTCGCTCGCGTTCTTTAACCTCATCCCGATTCCGCCGCTTGATGGCTCGTCGATCATCGTGCCCTTCCTCAAGGGCAAGGCGCTCAACAACTATTACCGCCTGCAGCAATACGCTATGCCCATACTCATCCTGGTTCTATACCTGCTGCCTATGTGGACCAGCATCGATGTAATCGGCCGCTATTTCGACGTTACCGTGTATCCGCTTGCTGAGCAGCTGCTCAACTTCGCAATCGCCGGCATCTAAGGTAAACTTACAGGTCGACCGTGCAAAACGGTCGTAACATGCACTCAAACCGCGCCGCGAAGGCGCCGTCAAAGGAGGTCGAAGATGTCGTATCGCGTGTCGACGCAGGTCTACAGCGGACCGTTCGACCTGCTGCTGCAGCTGGTAACCCGCCAAAAAGTAGATATCGGCGCCATCTCCATCAGCGAGGTGGCCGAGCAATACCTTGCCGAGGCCGAGCGCATCGAGGCGCTGGACCTGGACGTGGCGAGCGACTTTTTGTTGGTCGCGGCAACCCTTTTGGACATCAAGGCCGCCTCTCTGGTGCCGCAGGAGGCCCCACGCAAAGTCGATGACGACGATGACGAGTTCGACGAAGACCTCGAGGAACTCAGCGCGCTCGACGGCGACGCCCTGCGCGAGGTCCTAATCCAGCGTCTGATTGCCTACAAGCAGTTTAAGGGCGCGGCTGCGGCCCTCGGTGCCCGCATGCAGGCCGAAAGCCGTATGCATCCGCGCGTAGCCGGCCCCGACCCCGAGTTCTTGGGTCTTATGCCCGACTACCTGGCCGGCATTACCTTGCGCGGCCTCGCCGTCATCTGCGCCGACTTGGACGGCAAGCGACAGACCTTCTTGCTGGAGGCCGAGCACGTGGCGCCGCATCGCGTACCGCTCGACCTGACGGTGGCCTCAGTCGACCGCTTTACCATGGCGCACCAAACCTGCACCTTCCGCGAGCTACTGGACGGCGATGCCACCACCGAGCAGCTCGTCGTCACCTTCCTGGCCATGCTTGAGCTTGCCAAGCGCGGCTCGCTCACGCTGAGCCAGGACGAGATCTTCGGAACCATCTGCATCAACCGAGTCGAGGGGGCCGAGGCATACGTGCCCGGCGAGGGCCCCGAGCTCACCGAATAGGAGCCGCAACCATGTCAACCCTTTCCACGCTGGAGGCAAACAGCCTCAAAGGCTGTCTCTTATACACATCTGACGCTGCCGACGACTCCTTACGT
>URSP01000078.1:0-7778 GCA_900550515.1 uncultured Collinsella sp.
CCGTAAGCCCGGCGCGATGTACCTCAACCATAGCCGTGGGTTTAGCGATCGCAGTGCGCGCATCGGCAACAGCCGTACGCCCCGTCGTTCGTCTCGCCTGCCCTACGCGCTCATCGCCGTGGGTTGCGCGCTCGTGCTGTTTATCGCTGCCGTCGTGGGCTACGTCAACCGCAGTGTGGACGTGGAGCTCAACGGCCAGAAGACCGCGGTGCGCGTGGGCTCTACGCTACAAAACCTCATCGACGACCAGGAGTTGACTGACACCTACGACGCAGGCGACCTGCTGGCCGTCGATGACAGCGTGCTCAAGCGCCATGGGGGCGAAAAGCTGTCGGTGAAGGTCGACGGCAAGCGCGTGAAGCAGGGCAAATGGGATAGCCACGAACTTGAGGGCGGCGAGAAGGTGACGGTCAAGGATGGCCGTAACACCTACGAGAAGCACGAGGTTCAGGCTACGGTTATCGAGCCCAAGCTCAAGGTCGAGGGTACGGGCGCTATCGAGTATGTGCAGACGTGGGGTGTCCAGGGCCGCTCCGAGGTGTGGGTTGGTGAGCAGTCGGGCAAGACGCAAGACCGCGGCGAGGTTGTGCCCGCCACCGATTGCGTTGTTGCGTGCGCCAGCGTGGCGCCCAAGGGCAACAAAAAGTACGTGGCGCTGACGTTTGACGAGGGTCCGAGCGGCGCTACCAAGCAGATCTTGCAGGTGCTCAAGGAAAAGGGCGTCACCGCGACGTTCTTCCTTTCGGGCGATGCGGTCGAGGCCTCGCCTGCCACGGCCAAGGCGATTGTCGATGCCGGGTGCGAGATCGGATCCAACAGCTATAGCGACGATTCGCTCAAGGGTCAGGACCGTGAGGCGGTACGCGAACAGATCACGAAAGGCACCGACGCGATTAAGTCGGCGACCGGCGTGAAGACGATGCTGCTGCGTGCTCCCTACGCTGCCTTTGACGAGCAAAACTGGATTGATGCGATGGACCTGGTCTCCGCCGTGGTCTCGTGGAATATTGACTCGGGCGACTGGCTGCTCAACGGTGCCGACGAGCAAGTCTCGACGGTGCTCGATTCGGTGACGCCGGGCAATATCGTGCTGCTCACCGATAGAGACGAATGCGCCGAGCAGACACTCGAGGCGCTGCCGCAGATTATCGACGGCCTCATTGCCGACGGCTACAAGATCGTGACGCTCAGCGACCTGGTCAAGACGGACACGTCGCTGAGCAAAAAGCTCACCTCGCTGACGAAGGTCGCCATGCCCAAGGACGCCGTGTTTCCCCAACTTGCCGAGGACGACGACACCACAGAGTAGTCATTGGGTAGTCGTTTAAGAACGTCCCCAACAGCTATGTCACGGATGCGTCAGCGTTTGGTATGCCTGCAATGTGCAGCGCATAAATTCGGTGCCGCAGCGCGATGCTGATGCTATAGTTACTGCGGTTAATGAGGGTCAAGAGAAAGGTTACAGGTGAAATCCAAACCTCGACCATACAGTCGATGACCCCATGCAGGTGCTTTTTGCGCATGCACGGGGTGTAAGCGTCGAGCGGCGTGCCGCCCGCGCATGCGTATACATATCCAGAAGCCCCCGGACGCCGCACGCGCGGTCGCGTCCGGAGGAATAATGATGGGGAGCACCATTGAATTATCTGAGTGAGATGCTCAAATTGCCGGTCTTGGACGTCGATGGAGAAAAGCTCGGCGTGGTGAACGATTTTGGTATTGCTACCGGCGAAGTTTTTCCGCACGTGACGTCGCTCGCGTTCCGCGGTCCCGGCAAGACGCCGTTTATGATCAGCTGGCGCAAATGGGTCGACCGTATCGACGAGACGGGTGTACACCTTAAGACGTCGGCCACCGAAATCCGTTTTTCGTACCTGCAGCCGACCGAACTCTTGCTTGCCCGCGACGTGCTCAACAAGCAGATTGTCGACACGCAGGGCATGAAGGTCGTGCGCGTAAACGACATCAAGTTTTCCATGTCGGGCGAAAATCAGCTGCGCCTGCTGGGCGCCGAGGTCGGTGCCCGCGGTCTGCTACGCGCCATCAGCCCCGCGCTCGAGCATATCGTCGAAGGCTTTATGAAGCACCTGGGCAAGCCGCTCAGCGAGGACATTATTGCCTGGTCTTACATGGACCTGCTCGATCGCTCGACTAAGAACATCCAGCTCTCGGTGTCGCACAAGACGCTTGGTGAGCTGCACCCTGCCGACATTGCCGACATCATCGAGCAGCTCGACCCGCGCCTACGTGCGCAGGTGTTTGCGCAGCTCGATACTGCCCAGGCCGCCGAGGCCATCTCGGAGTTCGATGACGACGAGCTTATGACCGAGATGCTCGAGGGCCTGTCCGACACGGACGCATCGTCGATGCTGGCCATGATGGACCCGGACGACGCCGCTGACCTGATCGACGAGCTCGATTACGAGAAGGCCGAGAAGCTCCTGCGCCTGATGGGCGTCAAGGAGGAGAAGGCGATTCGTAATCTGCTGGGCTACGAGGACAACACCGCCGGCCGCATCATGACCTCGGAGTTTGTCTCCCTGCCCGCCACGGCAACGGTCGGTGACGCCATCGAGGCGATTCGCGAGCTCGACGAGGACTTCGAGAGCGTCTACTACGTCTATACCGAGGATCCGAGCGGCATGCTGACCGGCGTGCTTTCGCTGCGCACGCTGATCGTAGCCGACCGCGACGCCACGCTGGGTCAGCTGGCCTATCGCGACCTGGTCTATGTGTCGCCCGACGAGGACCAGGAAGACGTGACGGACGAGATGACCAAGTACGACCTGGTTGCCATCCCTGTCTGCGACGAGAACCGTCATATCCTGGGTATCGTGACCTTTGATGACGCCATGGACGTTATCGCCGAGGAGCACCAGGAGGACCTGCAGATCGCAGGCGTCGGCTCGGGCGATAGCGCGTCCGACGACTCGACGAATGTGCTCAGCTGGTTCGTGCATCGCCAGTACTGGGTTGTCGTGTGGGGCATTGCCTCGTGCATCATGGCAACGGTGCTGGGGACGGCGCTCGGCTCCGCGCATCTGGTGGTGTTCCCCATGTGCGCCATGCCGCTCGTGCTGCTGGCGGCCTCGCGCATGGTGTCGTTCGTCAAGAACTACTTCCTGGAGTATGACGGTCACGATGACGAGCCCAAGCCGTATCTGGGGTTCTTCTTCCAGAGCACGGGCATGGGCCTGATCCTGTCGCTCGTGACCTACCTGTGCGCCCAGCTGGTGCGCACCGCCGCGTTCCCCGACGCGCCCATGTTTGAGGAACAGCTCTTTACCGGCTGCTTTAACATTGCGGCCATCGTCTGCCTGATTGGCAACATGAGCGCCGTGATTTACCTGATGGTGCTGTTCTGGCGTGACAAGCATGACCTCAACACGTCGGGCACCGCCATGAACGTCATTGCCGTCATGATCTCGTGCGTAGCGTACTGCGCCGCTGCGGTGCTGCTCACCATGTCGGTCATGGGTTAGGTGGTCGCGTGCAAAATACCAAGCAAAAGTCGGGCACCAAGCAAAAGTTGACCATCGCGGCCATCTTTGGCGCTATGGGTCCCGGTCTGCTGGCGGCGCTTTCGGGCAATGACGCCGGCGGCATTGCAACGTATTCCAGCGCGGGCGCCAGCTATGGCTACAAGATGCTCTGGATGCTTCCCGTCATGACCGTGCTGCTCATCGTGACGCAGGAGACCGCGGCGCGCTGCGGCTGCGTCACGGGCAAGGGCCTGGCATCGCTCATTCGCGAGCGCTTTGGCGTGCGCAAGAGTGTACTTGCTATGGCGGCGCTGTTGATCGCCAACACGGCTGTGACCATTTCGGAGTTTGCGGGCATCGCCAGCGGCCTTGCTCTCTTTGGCGTGCCGGCGAGCATCTCGGTGCCGTTGGTAGCGCTGCTGGTGTGGATGCTTACCATGTCGGGTAGTTTCCAGCGCATCGAGAAGATTCTGCTGCTGGTGAGCTGCGTGTTCGTGACCTATGTTGTCGCCGCGTTTATGGCTGGCCCCAACTGGGGTGAGGTCGCGGTCGACCTGGTCGTGCCTAACATTCAAAATGACCCCAGCTACGTGTCGCTCGTGGTCGCAACGATCGGTACCACCATCGCGCCGTGGATGATTTTCTTGGCGCAGAACAACGTGGTCGATAAGAACGCGGGCGAGGACGATATCGTGCTGCAGCGCATCGATACTGTGAGCGGCTCGCTTGCCGCCGATATCATTGCCGGCTTTATTATCATCACGACCGGTACGGTGTTGTTCCCGGCGGGTATTCAGATTAGCGATGCCGCCGATGCTGCCCGCGCGCTGGAGCCTATTGCGGGTCAGTGGTCCACGGTACTGTTTGCCTCGGGCCTGGTCGCGGCGAGCTTCTTGGCCGCCTGCGTGCTGCCGGGCGTTACGTCGAGCGCTATCTGTGAGGCATTTGGCTGGGAGCGCGGTGCCGACCGCAGCTGGGACGAGGCCCCGGTTTACCGCGGCATCATTACGGCCATCATCGATATCTCTGCCGTGCTGGTGCTTATGCCCGGCGTCGATCTGTTCCAGATTATGATGACCTCACAGGTCATCAATGGCGTGCTACTGCCCGTGGTTCTGGTGTTCCAGGTGGTTATCGCCGCCGACCGTCACATTATGGGCACTAACCGCAACGGCCGCGTGTGGAATGTGCTCACTTGGGCGACTATCGGTGTGATTACGGTGCTCACGGTCGTCATGTTTGTGCTGCAAGCGATGGGCTACAGCGCTTAACGCCCACTTTTGCTTCCGAACAGGCCGCAGCGATGGGCTGCGGCCTGTTTTTTGTCTGCTATAGGGTGTTAGTTATATAGCAATGGACAAAAAATGCCAAATATGAGTACTGTTGCTAAGTGAATAGCATTTACATCCTAAAAGATAATGAACATAGCCTTTAGTATGTTCATTAAAATTGGCTCCAATACGCCTTAAACCAGTCAGGTTGGCTGCTTTAGGGGGTTGTAGGGGTCGCTCGGACGCCATTTTGGGTGGTTTTGCCTGCTACTAAAATGGTAACAGTACTCATATTTGCCCTTTTTTGCCCACAGACCTTTGAGGGTGCGGCGAAAAGGGCTTGTTTTGATTGTTTGGGGCAGGCACGAGGCGCGGAAACGATGTCTGGAGCGACGGAGCGGCCTGGAATTCATCCGTAGAGGTCTTCATTGGCTGCGCCAGGAGTGTCCCTAACTGCCGGAGGGGGTGTCTGCCGTGGCAGACACCCCCTCCGGATGTGGGAAGTTTGCGCTGCAGGTTACTTGTCGGTGCCCAGCTTGTGCGGCTTGAGAGCGAGCGCATTGACGAGCGCGTCGGTGGCAGACTTGACGGCTGCCGGTTGCGGATCGTTGACGTGATCCTCAGGATGCACGGGCAGGTCCTTCTTGACTGCGTCGTGGATCAAGTTGAGGTACTCAGTCACGCCAGTGGTCGATAGGTGCGTGCCATCGCCATCGAACAGGTCGTTGCGGTTGGCGCTGTATCCGTACCAGTCGATAACGCGCACGTTCTTGTAGCGCGTAGCGGCGTTGGCGATGGCCTGGTTAGTAGAGCCAACCCACGGCTGCGGGCTGCGCGTGTTCACAAACACCACAATACGCTTATCTCCTGCATCGGCCATGATGGCGTCGATCTGGTCGTCGGTTACCAAGCCGTTGGTGCCCAGCGCAAAGACCACGATCTTGCCGGCAAGGTTCTGTTGGAGATAGCCCTCAAATGTCGCACGGCCCGCATCGAACTGGCGGCCCTTTTCGGCATCGATATGGCTGTGCGGGAACACGCCGTCAAAGGAATCAACGGCGCGCAGCGACACGGAGTCACCGATCATCAACAGGTCGTAGGAGCCATCGGGGAAGCCGTCGTTGTCCTTGTCGGTGTCGTCGGCCGCCTGCTGGTCGGTGGGCGCGGTGTTTTTGGCTTCCTTGTTCAGAACCTCGGCGCCCTCGCCGCTCAGCGCAGACGTCTCGGGCACAAAGATCAGGCCGCCCAGTGCAACGACCAACACGACAGCGCAGGCTGCGCAGACGGGGACGTGTGCGCGTGCCCAGTTGGCGGGCGTGGTGGTGCCATCGCGGAATTCGGCGACGGTGCGACCGAAGGCGCCCTTTCTAAACGGTGTCTCGATAAAGCGATATGAGCATTCGGCCACGGCGACCACCAACAGCACCTGCAAAATGTACTGCCACCAGGGCGTATCGTTGATGTTGGCGACCGGGTTCATGAGCAACAGCAGCGGATAGTGCCACAGGTAGATGCTGTACGAGCGCTTGCCAACCCATACGAGCGGCTCGGCGGACAGCGCGCGGGCAACCATTCCCTGGGGCTGCACGCAGGCGGCAATAACCATGAGCGTGAGGATTGAGCACAGCAGCGTGCCTCCGCGATACTGGAACGGAGTGTAGCCGTTGGTGAGCGCGACCATGGCAGCAAGGCCAACCAGACCCACGACGCCCAGCGCATCGATGGATGCGGGCGAGGACCAAAAGCGCACGAGGGCGCTCGGCTGTGCCGGGGCGGTCTCGGCTGATTCATCGGCCTTCTCGCCAGGCTTGCCCTCGGCGTTCTTGCCGTGCTTGGCGGCGCCAGCTAGGCGATTGAGCCCCAAACGACGAGCGAGACGCACCGGCGCCAGGTCGCGATCGGGGATAAAGGCCATCCAGGCACCCAGCAGCAGCGAGAACACGCGGGTGTCGGTGCCGTAGTACACGCGGCTGGGGTCGGCGGCAGGGTTGTAAAGCACCATCATGGCAAGGGCAGATACCGCGGCAAGGCCCAGAACCACGCGGCGCGTGTTGGGCTTGCTCATGTGCATGGATACCATAGCGAGCAGCAGCGGGGGCCAAACCAGGTAGAACTGTTCCTCGATGGCGAGCGACCAAAAGTGCGTAAGCGGCGAGGGATCGCCCAGGGCGTTGAAGTACGAGACGTTTTGGGCAATCTGCCACCAGTTGTTGAAGAACAGCAGCGACGGCAGGATGTCGGGGCGCATCTTGGTGAGCATCACGTGGTTAAAGATAGTGCACAGCGCGCAGGTTACAAACACTACCGTTACCACGGCGGGGACCAGGCGACGGATGCGGCGAATCCAGAAGCTCTTGAGGTCGATGCGTCCGGTCTTAGCGACTTCGTTGAGCAGCAAGCGCGTGATCAGATAGCCCGAAAGCACAAAGAAGATCGTGACGCCAAGCAGGCCGCCCTGAGCCCACGTGAGGTTAAGGTGATAGAGCACCACCGCGACGACGGCGAGCGTACGCAGGCCGTCGAGTGCAGGGATGTAGCGGGACTTGGGGCGAACAGGCGTCTGCTCCGCGGCGGGAGTGTTGGCGCGGCCCGCGTTGTCGGCAGAAGCGCGATGGGGGCTCGCGGTGTGTCGCGGTTCGTTGGCACGGCGTTCGCCCTTCACGCGTTCGTGCGGCGCCGGCTCGTTGCCCGTGCGGCGTCGACCGCGCGAGCCCGATTGCGAGAATTGTTCCATAAAACATCATCCAATGACGAGAATAATCAGCACGTATTCATTGTAGCTGCCTGCTCCTGTGAATGCTTGCTGCTGGCGCAAGCTCAAGCGCGCGTCCACATCAAAGTGAACTAAAGTTATAGGGGGTGCGAGAGTGCACGATCGACGGCCGGCGGTGGGCATAAGGCCCGCAGATGAGGAGGTTTCCATGGCAGATCGCGGCATCGTTGCGGTGTTCGGCAGCATGAACATGGACCTTTCGGTGGCGTGCGAGCGCATACCGCGTGCGGGCGAGACCGTCGGCGGCAGCGG
>URSP01000079.1:0-7740 GCA_900550515.1 uncultured Collinsella sp.
GAGATCTAGTACGGTCTCGTGGGCTCGGAGATGTGTATAAGAGACAGCTCATAAACAGCTCGGCCGCGATCTCGCGGCGGCTCTTGCCCTCGCAGGCAAGGCGCAAAATCGACAGCTCGACATCGTCGAGGGTCGCCGTGCCCGAAAAAATGCTCTCGGGCGGCTTGGGAAACGTGCAATAGCCCGCCAGCGTGGAGCGCATCACGGCGAACAGCTCGTCGATACCGACGTTCTTGTACACAAAGCTGTCGACGCCCGCCTCGCGGGCCTGATCGACAAAGGTGATCTCGGGCATGCCGGTCATGATAATGATGCGACACTCGGGCAGTTGCTCCTTGATGCGCGCCGCCGCCACGATGCCGTTTGAATCGTGTTCGGTGCACACGTCCATCAGTATCATGTCCGGGCGCTCCTTGAGCGCGACACCCAAGGCCTCGGAAGCATCGGCAATGGCGGAAACAACGGTCATATCGGGCTGGTCGCCAACGGAGCGCGCCAGGCTCTCGCGCAAGATAGCTTGGTCTTCGACGATAAGGACGCGAATCATGAGTTTCTCCTTTGAGCTGTGGCGCTGGCGTTGAGCGGGATGGACACCGCAAGCGTAAAGGGCGGGGCGGCATGGATTTCCAGGCAGCCGCCCAGATCTTGCGCGACATGCCTCATACCTGGAATACCCGTTCCCTCGCGATACGATACGGGTGCAGGCGCGCCGTCGTTAGAAACGGTCATCCGCGCAACAGCGCTGCCTTCCGACGTCTCCCGCCACAGGCGCACATGGACCCGATGGGCCTGTGCATGCTTGGTGGCATTGGTCGAGGCTTCGCGGATAATCTGCAGAAAGGCTGCGGCGACACGCGCGTCCTCAGGCAGCTCGCCCTCCACATCGATCTGCACGCTCACCAGGCCAAAGGCATGGACGATATCGCCCAGTTGCTCTGTCGGTTCGGTGTCGCCCCCACTGCGCAGATCGGCAGCGATTGAGCGCAGCAGCGGGTCGATCTGCTCGAGTGACTCGTCATCCAGGCGCCCCTCCTCCAGATAACGATGGAGGATGGACAGGCGCTGCCCGATCACGTCGTGCACGCGAGCGCGCATACGCAGATAGGCCGCATTGTCAGCAACTTTTTTGACTTCTTCGATCTGGGCTTGGAGCTCTTGGCCCGCAAGCTCAAGCAGGTGGTTGGCTTGCGCCAGGCGATCATGAGCATGCGCATACTCTGTTACATCCAGGCCGATAATGCGCTCAAAGAGGCGGCCCGAAACCATAACGTCATCGTGCACAAACAAGCGAATCTCGGCGGGAGAAACCTCGACCACCGCCCGCGCCTCACCAAAGCGGTCCAGATTAATCCGCACACGGTTCTGGCTGCTTTCGGGCATTTGCATGCTGAGTTTGCGCAGGTCGTTCCATGTGCCGCTCATATCGCCTAGGTCGGTGGGCATATGAAGTTCCACCAGGTTTCTGCGCATGCAGCGGTTCATGAGCAGCGGACGGCCCCTCGGGTCCAGATACAGGATGCCCACGGGAATCACGTTGATGGTCTCGATCGTCGAGAACGCGGTGATATCCTCCTGGCGGTTGCGGACATCCATCAAGAGCGCCGCAATGGAGCGGAACAGGAAGAACGCTCCCTCTGCGATAAGGACAACGGTCCACGCCGAGCCCATGGCAAAAACTACCGGCGGCGTCACGGCGGCAACAAGCAGCAGCTCGACCAGCATGACGGGGCGACGATAGCGCACCATAAGCACCACGCCATAGGCAAAGATTGCGGCATTGAGCCACAGCACTCCGCCCATTGCCCTGGCGCAAACGTCAAGCGGCGCCACCAGATACGAGCCAGACGACGCGAACAGGATAAGCGCCGAAACCACCAGGTGGAGCACGAGGCTCGCCTCGTAGGCGCAAATCACCTTACGGTTATAGGACGAGCGGCGCGATGAAATGAGCGGGACGTGGATCGTCTGCAGACACGCAGCCAGGGCAAAGACAACATCGAGCGCAACGATTTGGGGAAGGATGAGCGAAATCGTCATCGTCACTCACCCGCCCTCGGCATCAACACGATCATACGCAACTGGCCGGGTTCGCCCTCAAGGCGGTATGCCACGTTGCGCCTTTGCAGAGCGCTTTCGAGCTCTTGCGCAGCGGGCGTCTGCGAAAGATCTGCATCATCGTTGGAAAAAAGCGTGGCGCGCAGCTCGACACTGCATCGGTCATGGTCGCCCAAGTGATACATAAGCGCCGGATGGTCGGTGGTGTAGGCAAAAAACGCAAAGTCATACACGCAGTCGTACAGGGCGCTTACCGTACTGGCGTGCATCGGGCGCCGTATGGCGATAATCGAGGCGCAATCGATATCGATGGTGCGCAGGTCGCTTGCGAGCTCGTTGGCAATGAGCTGAATGCGGTCACGATCAAAACCGCTCTCCCCGTGCTGCGCCAACGTGAGCGACCCCTTGCGTTTGCAATAGGCGACAAGCATCTTGGCGCGCTGCAGCATGCAGTAGCGCTCGTGCGAAGACGCTTCGTCGGTCAACGGCGGCAGCGAGCTCAGCAGGTCGTACATCCCTTCGAGCGCGCGGGCAAGCGCTTGATCCACGTCTTGGACCAGCAGGGTCTCGGCCTCTTGATCTGCCAAATGCGTCTTAAGGTCGTAGTCGGCGGCGAGCAGCTCGTTTTGACGCTGCAACTCCATGCGACGATGTGCCAGTTCACGGTTAAGCTCGTTGAGCTCCGACACGTCTTGGGCAAGCAGGGCCGATCCGCCCAGCAGTGGGAAGGCACGGTACATTACATCGGGATCGGACGCCACGGCAAAGGCATGGGCGCGGCCGTGCTCCTGGACCCGCAACTCCTCGCGCACGCCCACCGGCATTGGCTTTGACACTGGCGTGGCATAGACTTCCTGCAGGTCGCGCGTTAGAACTTTGAGGTCAAGCGGCAAGGTGTCGAAAATGCCGGCGATGTCGTGATATGACGGAATGACACCGCAATCGAGACAGATTTCCATCGCCACCACGCACAAGACGCAATAGATGAGCGAAAAGTTGAGCCTCCATGCCCAGGGCACGCGCAACGCATATGAGATGGCAAAGAACGCGCCGCCCAGCAGCACGAGCGCCGCCGTGCCCGAGAAACGTTGGATGCGAAAGGACGAGGACCGGCCCACCAGGATAAAAAAGGCCACAAAGTTAAAGGCCGTCCACACGAGAACGGCAAAATAACCCCAGCCGTACGTGTAATCGTTGCTCCAGGTGTCGCTTGTACGGTCAAAGCGGAAGACCTGCTGGTGAAAATCGTTGGTGAGCACAAATCCGATAAGCAGGATGGCCACAATCCACAGCGCAACGCAGTAGCGGCGACCCAGGCGGTGTTGCTCCAGGCCCGCAAGGCGCAGGCCACACAACTGGTAGAGCAGCGGAATGAGCGTCATGGGCACGTAGTACAGGTACCACAGCACGGTGGCATAGAACGGCGTGAACGACTTGTACTTGAGAATGACTTCGATCATCCACAGGGTGCAGATGGTGGCGATGGCAACAAGGCGGCGGCGCAACACATAGTCCAAACAGCGCAGATAGACCGATACGCCCCAAATTGAAAATACAATTGCGGCGACAAGCAGCGGGAGAGAGCTCGAATGGACGAGCGCATCCACGACCTCTTCGGACACCTCGCTATAGGCGGGCGCGGCGTTAGAAAGTTTGGGGTCGAAGGCGAACAGTGCCGGCAAGACTGCCAAAAGCATGAGGAACAGCGCAGTGATGACACCGGCGATAGCAAAGACGCGGTGGCGGTACACCTGATGTGTTATGCCAACAAGGAATCGCGGCATGGCGAAGAGCCTGCCGCCCCTGGGATCCGCCACGGGAGCGGATCGGGCGGCCGCGTGGCCGATATGTCGCTCGCGGGTACCCATAGTGCTTTTAGTGTACCGACAGATGGGTCGAAAAAGCGGGCCGCATGTCCCAAAATTCGCAGACGGCAAGGCGCCCGGCGAGCACATACTCGCCGGGCGCCTTGGTTAGGAGGCTACGGTTATCGGGAAAGCCTAGGCCAAATCTTCGCCGTTGGTGGCGATAACCTTCTTGTACCAGTCGAAGCTCTTCTTCTTGGAACGCTTGAGGGTGCCGTTGCCCGCATCATCGCGGTCGACATAGATAAAGCCGTAGCGCTTGGACATCTCGCCCGTGCCGGCAGACACCAAGTCGATCGGGCCCCAGGTGGTGTAGCCCAGCAGGTCAACGCCGTCCTCGGTCACCGCATCACGCATCGCGGCGATATGCTGGCGCAGGTAGTCGATGCGGTAGTCGTCGTTGATGGAGCCGTCCTCCTCGACAACATCCTTGGCGCCCAGGCCGTTCTCGACCACAAACAGCGGCTTCTGATAACGGTCGTACAGGTCGTTAAGGGTGATGCGGAAGCCCAGCGGATCGATGGCCCAGCCCCACTGGCTCTCCTGCAGGTAGGGGTTCTTGGCGCCGGCGAAGGCGTTGCCCTGGGTGCGCTCGACATCGGGGTTATCGGCACCGGCGGAGCAACGGGTGCTGTAATAGCTAAAGCTGATGAAGTCGACGGTGTGGGCGGCCAGGATTTCGCGGTCCTCGTCCGTCATGCCCACATCGATGCCCAGGCGCTCGAGCTTCTTGACGGCATAGGCCGGGTAGTAGCCGCGGCTCTGGACGTCGACGAAGAAGTAGTTGTCCTGGTTATCGAGCTGCGCCTGGCGCACATCGCCCGGACGGCAGCTGTAGGGGTAGTAGCTACCTGCGGCGAGCATGCAGCCGATCTTGACCTCAGGGTCGATCTCGTGAGCGATCTTGGTTGCCCAAGCGCTGGCGACGAGCTCGTTGTGGGCGGCCAGGTACTCGACAGCCTCCTTGTTCTCTCCCTCCTCAAAGACCAGACCGGCACCCATAAACGGCAGGTGCAGAATCATATTGATCTCGTTGAAGGTGAGCCAGTACTTCACCAGGCCCTTGTAGCGGGTGAAGATCGTGGTCGCGAGGTTCTTGTAGAAGTCGATGAGCTTGCGGTTGCGCCAGCCGCCGTACTCCTTGATGAGGTGAATCGGGCAGTCGAAGTGCGTGATGGTCACGAGCGGCTCGATGCCGTGCGCCTGGCACTCACGGAATACGTCCTCGTAGAAGGCCAGGCCAGCCTCGTTGGGCTCGGTCTCGTCGCCGTTGGGGAAGATGCGGGTCCACGCCAGGCTCATGCGGAAGGTCTTAAAGCCCATCTCGGCAAAGAGGGCGATGTCCTCCTTGTAGTGGTGGTAGAAATCGATGCCGGTCTGCGCGGGGTAGTAATAGCCGTCCTCGAAGTCGAGCATTTTACGCTGGCCGGAGACCACCGCATAGCGCTCGGGGCCGTGCGGAGCCACGTCCACGTTGGCAAGGCCGCGGCCGTCCACGTTGTAGGCGCCCTCGCACTGGTTAGCAGCCGTCGCGCCGCCCCACAGGAAGTCTTTACGAAAAGCCATGCATCGATCCTTTCATACGCTGCTTGTCGTGGTTTCAGTATCCCCGCAAATAGGGCCTCGCTCAACGACAGCGGCGCAGGTCGACACTTCTTTTCGCACGCGGGCGCTCGGCAGCCGCCCCCGTCTGACACTTTTTGATACCCGCCTGTCCAAACCACCACAAAGGGGACAGGCACCTTTGTGGTGGTTGGGGGCGGTTTGTCTCGATCTGTAACAGGTAGAGACGATTTAGCCCGCTAGATGTTACAGATCGAGATGGAAGATTCTAGTCGCAGGCGATGTCGAGGTTCTTGCCGATGAGGCCTACGTAGCCGCCCTCGGCAGCCTTGGGGCTGTCGGCATGGCAGAGAACCCACTTGTCGGCCTTCCAATAGCAGTAAGCGTCGCCGGCCGTGGGCATGTCGGCCGCGGCCTCGGGGCGCGGGCCGTTGGTGCCGGCGGGAAGCGCCACCATCACCTGGAAGCCACCGTCGTCGACCATGCACGGCGTGTAGTGGAGCGTGGTGTTGAAAACCTCGACAACCTTGCCCGCCGGCACGCGGAACGCCTTGACGCACGCGGTGTCGAGCTTGCCGTCCTCGATCTCCCAGCGATGTGCCACGAGCAGGATAAAATCGCGGGCGCCCAGGTTAAACTCGCTGGCGCGGTGATACTCCAGGCAGTTGAGCTGCGTGTTGTGTCCGTTGCACCAGCCCAGTTGGAAGGGGCGGCCGCCAAACATGAGAAAGCCCAGTTTATCGGCATCCTTGACGCCCTCGAGCTCCGGCGCGCTTGCTACGTACTTACTGCCCTCGGGGATGGGCGTGGCAGAAAGCGCCTCGAGCACGGGCGACGTGAGCTCGGACGGAACGCCATCCCAAACGTTGCCATAGGATTTGAACTCGGGATCGTTGACAGAGTAGATATGCATGTTCACTCCTGTTCGTAAATGTGACTATACGAACATTCTAGAACATACATGAGCGATTTTGAACGCTTGTCCCGACCAATCAACAAAAAGGCGCCCAATGCGCGCGTTTTGGACGACAAAGCCCTTACGCCTGTTGATAGTGCAGGTGCTTCTCGTCGATATCGGCCAGGTCGCGGTCGAGGTAGCGGCGCGCGAGCCAGTTTGCCATGGGAAGGTTCTGGTCCAGGTAGTTGCCGCACTCCTCGGGAGCGGCGCCGGGGACATCGCCCTCAAAGCCGGCGACAAACTCGAACAGCTCACGCACGAGCGGCAGAATCTCCTCGCTCGTCACCTCGCCAAACACGACGAGGTAAAAGCCCGTGCGGCAGCCCATGGGGCCAAAGTAGACAATGTGGCTCGACCACTCGGCATGATTGCGAAGGAACGTCGCGCCCAGGTGCTCGATGGTGTGGCACTCGGCCGTGTTCATGACCGGCTCCTTGTTGGGCGTGGTCAGGCGCAGGTCAAAGGTGGTGACGGCGGCGCCGGTCGCCGGATCGCGGTCGATGCGGCTCACATACACGCCGGGCTCAAGCAGCAGATGGTCAACGGAAAAACTCGCGATGCGCTCCATGGCAGATCCTCTCGGTAGTCAATTTAGGACGGGCTCTTTTAGCTGGTTCGAATGGTCGCACCAATCATAACAGTCAAAAAAGCCCCGTCCCAAAAAGACAACTTAGCCCAGGACGCGGGCCATACGCGTCTTGAACTCGGACAGGAAGCGCGGAGCATCCACGGTCAGTGCCACAAGCGTGCTCTTGTCCGGATCGGACAGGCGGCGCTCATCGCAGATGGTGCGACCGCGGTACTCGCCCAGCAGATCAACACGCAGGTTGCAGCCGAGCGCACCTACGAGCGTGGGGTCGATCGCCACGGCAACGGCCAGCGGATCGTGCAGCGCACAACCACCCAGGTAGGGTGCGTTCATCTCGTACGAGCCAATGTAGTGCTCGACCATGCTCGCAAATGCGCAGCCCGCCATGGTGCCCGAGCCCGTCCAGCCGGCAATGTCGCGGCGTGTGAGCACCACGCGATGCGTCACGTCCAGACCCACCATGGTGAGCTTACGGCCCGAGCGCAGCACCGCGTCGGCTGCCTCGGGGTCGCTCGCCATATTGGCCTCGGCGCCCGCGCTCACGTTGCCGGGCACGGTAAGGGCGCCGCCCATCACGACCACGCGGCCGATGGACATCATCGCCGCCGCATCGCGCTCCAGGGCGAGCGCCAGGTTGGAGAGCGGGCCAGTCGCCACGTAGACCAGATCGGGACCATAGGTGCGCGCGGCATCGATCAGATAATCGACCG
>URSP01000080.1:0-7680 GCA_900550515.1 uncultured Collinsella sp.
TTTGGCACGCTCGACGAGATGTTCGAGGTGCTCACGCTGGTGCAGACGCACAAGGTTAAGCGCATGCCGCTTGTGCTGGTGGGCACCGAGTACTGGCAGGGCCTATTCGACTGGCTTAACGGTCCGGTGATGGACACCGGTATGATCAGCCCGCTCGATCCGGAGCTCGTACACATCACCGACGACCTCAACGAAGCCGTCGACATTGCCCTGAGCGGGTTGATGTAGGGCAATCGTGCCCCACCGCGATATGAATATGTATAGCAATCTGATGCTATCTAACGTCAGTTTGCCATTTATATTGGGTATACTGATGCAAAAGACGAGGGCGAGGAGGTCGCGTATGTCTACTGCAACGGTTAAGCCTACGACGGTTCGCATCGAAGAGGGGCTCAAGGAGCAGGCGACTGAGTTCTTGGATTCGGTCGGCCTCAGCCTCAATTCCTATCTCAATCTTGCCGTTCGGCAGCTGGTAAATCAGCGAAAGATTCCTTTTGAGATTGTAGGAAGGGCGGAGGTGCCCAACGAGGCGACGAGGCGTGCCATGGTGATCGCCGAGGCTCATGAGTTGGGGATTTTGCCGGACGATAGCCTGTCATTCAATAACGCTGATGAGCTTATGTCATTCCTCGATGAGGAATAGCGATGTTCGAGATTAAAGTCGAGGCTCAATTTAAGGTGGACTACAAACGAACGATGCGCATGCATCCGCAGCTAAAAAGTGAGTTTAAAGCGGCGGTTGCAGAGCTTGTGGCTCATGGGTCACTTCCGGCGGAGTATGGCGCTCACGAGCTCTCAAACCCGGGCGGAAACTACAACGGCCACATCGATTTCCACCTATCCGATGGCTTGGTCGATGTGGTCGTTCTTTATCTTCCCCATAAGACTAACCCAGTGATTAGGCTGGTGAGAATGGGCACTCATCAGGAGCTGTTTCAGGGTCCGCTGGGCTGATCGCCGATTTCCAAGTTGCGGTGGAATAGGGATTGATTTGCGGCTGATTGGCCAGGAGCAGACCCTATTCCACCGCAACTGATAGGGGTACCCCGTTCGCTGCTGCGGCCCCCGGTTCTCCTCATTGCTGGATTTCGCTCAAAAACTCAGCGGCGACTTCGTTGCTTTTGAAACGGATGCTGCGGTCTTCTTTCTTGGGGAATGCCAGCAGCGGGATAGTTCCGTACCAGACAGTTTCCTCGTCAATCACGGCCGCGCAAAGCCGCCCTTTGGCCTTGACGGAATAGTCGACGTTCATCTCGGCAAAAATCGCTTTCGCGTCATCGCGCGGAGTTGAGGCAACATAAATCTCAAGGGTAATCCCACGGGCGGCTGCGCCTGCGAGTGTGGCGGTGAGTTTCGCGAGGCATGCGGCGGATGCGTAGGATGCGGCTATAAAGGCGCTCTTTGTGGCACTGGTGATGTCTTTAATTAATGCCTCAATAGCGTTTGCCGGCTCTATGAGAATGTTGTAATCGGGTTGCTCGCTGTCCTCTACTGAATATATTTCGTACCCCAGTTTGGCGTACGTCTTGAGTCTCTTCTGGTACATGCGGGCGAGCATGGGTATCGACAGGTCAATGTAGTCGAATATCTCAACCTGTTGCTTGTCCTCGTGGCTTCTATGCAGTCTGCCCACCTGCTGCGTTACGCTGCCGTCCCAAGATATCGGCGTGGCGATGAATAGGGTGTCAAGGTAGGACAGATCGAAGCCCTCGCTCAGAAGGCTTTCGGTGGCGACGATGATCCGATGTTCATGCTCAAAGCCGGGAAGACTGTTCAGTATCGCTTTTCTTTCTTTGGCGCCGATTTCTCCAGTTAAGAGTATGGGCTCGTGTCTGCGATCATTAAGCAACCTGAACAGTTCCTCAGCATGCTTTTTCCTTTTGGATAGTATGAGCGGATGCCGACCGTTTGACGCTGCTTCGAGGGCGTCATCGACAATCAATTCGTTTCTTGCCGCATGTGCACACAGCAGATCAAGAATTTGATTGAAGCTTGTACCCGGCTCGTAGGTGGATAGCCGAATGCCGGTAAATCTCGGTCGCACGATGCGCTGGATACCCTGCTGAATTGCCTGTGTTTTTGGATCGATGGCATAGCGAAGCGGGCCGCAGAGCATCGAGAGCGCTCGAGTGAGTCCGTCGGAGCGCTCGGGTGTCGCGGAAAGGCCATATACATATTTGGCTGGAGCGGACTTGAGGACGAGCTCGAGCTGTGGCGCGGCAGCATGGTGGCATTCGTCGCAGATAATGAGGCCGTAATTACGAACAAGGTCCTTAACTATCGGCTCCCCGGTTTGGGAGTCTTTGCCAGATAGCGACTGAAAGGAAGCGACGTCGATAAGGCCGCTGACGGCGGTTTTGCCCCCTCCGATTTGTCCAATAAGGGGAGGTTGCTTTTTGCTGATTCGTCCTTTTGGCGTTCGGACCGGCTCTCTGGTGTCCGTAATGTCAAGAAATCGTTCGAGCTGCGATTTCCATTGGGCTATGAGCGCGGTCTTTGGAACAATGACGAGCGTCGGAAGACCAACGGTGGCAATAAGATAAGCTCCGATGACGGTTTTACCGAAGCCCGTTGGCGCAGACATGATCCCGTCTTCGTATTCAAGCATCTGGTCGACGGCAATTTGCTGTTCGGGATGAAGGGTCCCTTTGAATGCCATCTCAATTGGATTGCCCGTGCTGCGTTTGTCTGAATAATCGGCAGTAACGTGGGCTTCTTGAAGCAGCTGCTCAAGTTGGGCTTTGCAGCCTCTGGGAATCGCGACGCGGCCATCTCTAAGTTCGCTGAGGTCTATGAGTCGCGGTTTGCCGAATACTGATTGATGCATAGATTGCGCACGGAAGAACTCCGGGTTGGCAAATGTCGCAAGCCTGCGGACTTCCATTTGAGCTGCCGGGCTCAGAGACTTTTCGGGGATGTAGAGCATATCGGCTTGTGTGACGGGCAGGTTCGAGGGGAAGTCTCGTGGCGTGAGCGGGAGCCGCTTTCGTGGCTTTTGGACATTGCGCCTGGTTTTGTTTGTCGCTGCAGCTGTTGCTATTCCAAGCGGTTTGTTTTCGGTACCCTCGATCAGACGATCCACCGTCGCACGCGAGATTAGTTGGATTTGCGAAAGGTAAAGCCATTGGTCGGGAAAGGGCTCGAACCGTTCGTCAACAAATACGCTGTTTCCTTTCCGCTGCGCTTTTCCCTGAAAGGGCAGCGCAACGAGATTTCCAAAGCCGCCCTCAGGAATGGTGGACTGCGCGGGTATCATTCGGTCAAAGGCTTCGAAGGTGATTGTCTTGTTGAGTGCCGCTGCTTCGGCGATAAGGCAGCTGCCGAAATCTCGTGCTGTCTTTGCGTTTATAGGTTCTAGGAAGAAAAACCAGATATGCGCGCCGTTGCCTGACCTTGATCGCTCGACCGCAGCGTTAATTCCATGGTTTTTTACGACAAGCCTGATAGCGTTTGTCGCTTCTTTCCAATCGGCTTTGTCAAAATCAATGACAAGGACATTTGTGTTGCAGTCTTTGTCGAGAACATATTGACCTATGACGTCCCGGAGCCTGTCGTCGCTGCCTTTGAAATGGGCGATAATGGCGGCATCGTTCAGCTCAAGGAATGTGCGGCTGCGACATTCAGCGCATTTAATTCTGTGATGGTTTGCTTTGGGGCAAATGCCTGGCTTCCACTCATTTGCGCAGGCGGGTGTATAGCCGATGCCCCCGTCTTTTCTGCGATACCCGTGAGCGTGCACATCTTTGCGGCCGGTAAAAAGATTGCGAAAGAGCTCGAGTTTGTCGCGCGCTGGGCTCGCGCTGGTAACGATGCCCTCGGTCTGTGCACGTTTGCCGAAAGATTTGCCGGCTTTGTCCCATTCTTCGAGTGTTGCGTAACGGATGTCTGGACCGTTGCTACAGATTACGATCTGCTTACGCGGATCTGAAGCGTGGACAACCGTTTTATTGAGTTTGAATAAGGCGTTCCCGAAAAGGGCGTATTGATGCACGGCGTTGCTCATTTGAATGCCATTCTTGTCAGCGTTCATTGGGATGAGGGTACGTCATTTCAGCTTTATGAGATACGCGACTTCGATTTTGGTTCGGTAATAGTGGGGTACCGATCCGTGAGTGGCAATTAGCCGGTGCCAAAACGTGCGGCGGCTGTTGTTAAAGGTGTTTTGGCGGCTATGGGGCGTGTTGGCGGCGTGGATAGGGGTCCTCGAATGACTCCGTGGTCAAATAACGTCAAATATGAGTACTGTTGTTAATGTAGTCTCATAACATTTGGTAAGAATAGAATACCAATTCCACATTATTCTATATATCTAACCCACTAAACACGGAATTTTGAGCCTTGGCAAGACGTGGAATTGATCGAAATGATCAATTCCGGCGAGATTTTGCTGCTACTAATTTGGTGGCGGTACTCATATTTGCCATTTTTTGTCCAGTGGGTACCGCGAGGGGCCTGTTCGACTGGCTCAACGGCCCGGTGATGGATGCCGGTATGATCAGTCCGCTCGATCCAGAGCTGGTGCACATTACCGACGACCTCGACGAGGCCGTCGACATCGCCCTGAGCGGGCTGATGTAGGGTAGCAAAAATGGAACGGGGCTAAAAAGACCGGTGCGTAACGTTACATGTCAGTCTTTTTAGCCCCGTCCCAAATGAACTGCTTCTAAGTTGCGGTGGAATGGGGATTGATTGGCGGCTAATAAGCCAAAAACAGTCCCCATTTCACCATAACTGATGTGGGCGTCCCTAGCGAGTTGGCTGGTAGCGGGGGCAGTAGCTGATGGCGATGGCGTCGACGCCTACATGGGTGGCGATGGTGCAGCCGATGGGGCCGGTGCCGGCGTCTACATAGTCTTGGCCTGCGAGCGCTTGGCTGACGAGCTCCTGCTCCTCGGCGGCGCCGGTCGTGAGCACGCGCACGCTGGAGCCCGGATGCTCGGCCAAAAACGCGAGGCAGTCTGCCATGGTGTTGGCGACGATGCGCTTGGCGCCGCGGCCCTTCTTGATGGCCTTGATCTCGCCCGACTGCCACTCCGGCGAAACGGCCAGGCGAATATTGAGCATCTGCGTGAGCTGGCCGGCGAGCTTGGGCGCGCGGCCGTTCTTAACGAGGTTCTCGAGCGTGCGGGGAATCAGCAGCAGGTGCGCGTCGGGCAGGGTCGCGCGGATCTGTGCCTCGGTCTCGTCCAGGCTGCGGCCGTCCTCGCGCATGGCCAGCGCGTACTCCACCAGCAGGCCCTCGGCGCCCGAGCCGGTGCGCGAGTCGATGCAGCGCACGTCGAGCTCGTGCGTTTCGGCCGTCAGGCTGGCGTTGGCATAGCAGGCGGACCACTCGCTGCACAGCGAGATAAAGATGGCGCTATCGTGACCGTCGGCGCGCACGCGGTCAAAGAGTTCCTTGAACTCGCCGGCACTCGGCTGCGAGGTGTGCGGCAGCTGCTCGGAGCCGGCCATGCGGGCGACGTACTCCTCGGCGGTGATCTGTACCTGGTCGAGCAGGTCCTCGCCCTCGATAATCACATGCAGCGGAATCACGTAAATGCCGAGCTCTTGGGCGCGGGCGGGGGAGATGTCCGACGTGGAGTCGGTTATGATGGCAAAAGACATAATTGCACCTTTCGTTGGGGCGCTTTCGCGCCGCCTTCTGAGAGCAAAGTGCGACAAGTATAGTGGAGTTGCTCTACATTGCTAGGTTCAATTGTTGAATAGTCAACAGTTTGAAGTGTCGGTGTGGAAATCATCAACTGGGGAAGAGGAGTGCCGATGGCGGCATTACAGCTATGCGAGCGGCCGGTTGTGCTGTTCGATTTTGACGGCACGGTGGCCGATACGGGCCGGGCGGTGATGACCTCGACGCGCAAGACGTTGGCCGCGCGCGGGTTTTCGGAGGCGCAGATGGGTGACCTGCGCCGCATGATCGGGCCGCCCCTGTGGAAGAGCTTTCACGACTTTTATGGCTTTTCCCGCGAGGAGTCGCTTGTGGTGGCCGACGAGTACCGTGCCTTTTTTGATGAACTGGGACCGGAGGAGTATCCCGTGTTTGACGGGATCCCCGAGCTGCTGGATGGGTTGGTCGCCCAAGGCAAGCGTATGGCCGTGGCGACGTCACGCATGGAGGCAAAGTGCATTGACATGGTGGGAGAGCTGGGACTTTCTCAGTTTGAGGCGGTGGTTGGCATGAATCCGCCGCAGGGGCGCGAGACCAAGGCCGATTCGGTCCGCGATGCCCTGGCAGAGCTCGGTGCGACGGCGGGCGATGCCGTGATGATCGGCGATCGCTTTAACGACGTCGAGGGCGCGCACGCGATGAGCGTGCCGTGCATTGGTATCTATTCGGGCGCGGCGGCGCCGGGCGAGCACGAGGCGGCGGGTGCCGATGCAGTGGTGCACTCGGTGGCCGAGCTTGCTAAACTTTTCGCTATCTAATAGACGTAATGTGAGGGGCGGGCGTACCCGTCACTCATTGGTGAGGAGGTCGTCCATGAATCAGGTGGAGCAGAGCGTTATCGAGTATGTCGACGAGGTCTGGGAAGATGTCGTCGCCGATATCGAACAACTGGTGGGCTATCCGTCCGTGGCCGTTGCTGCCAATGCAGAGCCCGGTGCGCCGTTTGGCCGACCGGTCCGTGATGCGCTCGATTGCGCGCTCGGCATTGCGCAAAAGCTCGGCTACCAGACGGGCGACGACGAGGGCTATGTGGGCATTGCCGATATCCCGGGTCGCGGCGACAAGCAGCTCGCGACCATCTGCCACGTGGACGTGGTGCCCGCCGGCCCCGGCTGGAACACCGATCCGTTCGCGATGGAGCGTCGCGAGGGCTGGCTGCTCGGCCGTGGCGTGATTGATGACAAGGGTCCGGCGGTGCTGTCGCTCTACGCCGGTGCCTACCTGCTCAAGCACGGCATTGTGCCGCGCTATACCTTCCGCGCGCTGCTGGGCTGCGATGAGGAAGTGGGCATGTCCGACGTTCACCATTATCTGGAGAATCACGCAGACCCCGACTTTTTGTTTACGCCCGATGCCGAGTTCCCGGTCTGCAATGCCGAGAAGGGCCAGTTTGGGGCGACGTTCGTGAGCCCCAAGATCGACGGCGGGCGCATCGTGTCGTGGAGCGGCTCCGAGGCGAGCAATGCCATTCCGTCGCAGTCCATCTGCGAGCTTTCGATTGCCGCCGATGAGCTGCCGGCGCCCGTTGAGAACGCCGACCGCCTGGAGATCACGGCGCTCGACAATGGCCATGCGCAGATTTTCGCCCACGGTATTGGCGGCCACGCTTCGATGCCTGAGGGCACCATCAACGCCGTCGGCCTGATTGTGTCGTATCTGCGCGAGGCCGAGGACGCGTTTGGTGCACGCGACGAGCGCCTGCTGACGCCTGCCGAGCACGAATTCGTCAAGTTCCTGGCCTTTGTGCATGCGGATGCCTATGGCCGCGGCCTAGGTATCGATGCGACGAGTCCGGCGTTTGGCCCGCTTACCTGCAACGCTGGCGTCATCCGCGTGGCGGATGGCCATATTGAGCAGGTCATCGACGTGCGCTTCCCCGACAGCACGAGTGCCGATACCATCCGCGAGCAGCTCGACCCGCTCGTGGGCCGTTTTGGCGTGACGTGCCAGCTGGGTCGCGCTAAGGTGCCGTTCTCAGTCTCTGCCGATGATCCGGCCGTGAAGGCGCTTAT
>URSP01000081.1:0-7642 GCA_900550515.1 uncultured Collinsella sp.
AGTACGGTCGCGTGGGCTCGGAGATGGGTATAAGAGACAGGTGCCCTTTCGGCCTTCCGCGACGGTACCGTCGACGTGTTGGTCGCAACCGACGTGCTCGCCCGCGGCATCGACATTAGCGACGTGCGCTACGTCGTGAACTTTGACGTGCCGGCCGAGCCGACCGACTATATCCACCGCATTGGCCGTACGGGCCGCGCCGGCGAGCTGGGCTGGGCCATTACGTTTGTGACCGAGCAGGACGTCGACGAGTTCTACGAGATCGAGAAGCTCATGGACAAGACTGCCGACATCTACGAGGCCGGCGACCTGCATGTGGGTCCCAACTCGCCTGCGGTTGATCCCGAGCGCGACCCTGCGGCCTTTAAGGTGAAGAAGAAGACTAAGCGCGGCAAGTCCAAGAGCAAGAAGAAGCTTGAGCAGGCACGTCGCGACGGCAAACGCAACGGCGACGATTACGGCGATGTGGCCGGTCGTTCCAACCGCGGTCGCGACGAGCGCCGTGGCGATGGCGAGCGTCCGAGCCGTCCCAAGCGCGGTGGCAAGACCCGCGTGCGCGAGGGCGTTCAGGCTCGCGTGGACGAGGCTGTGGAGAGCGTGGCTCGCGAGGTGGCTGCCGAGGAGCGCGCTGATGCTGGTGCCGCTGAGCAGCCTGCGCGCGGCAACCGTGCCGAGCGTCGTGCCAAGCAGTTCCAGGGCGAGGCGCATCGCCGTCGCCGCGAGGACGAGGACCGCGGCGGTCGTCGCCGTGTTGAGCGCGAGGACGAGGGCCGTGGCTCGCGTGGCGGCAAGCGTGGTACTCGCGGCGGCGAGTCCCGTGGCGGCAAGCGCTTTGATGAGCGCGGTGGCCGTGGCGGCGAGCATCGCGAGGGCACTCGTGGCAATGGCAGCCGCAGCGGTGCTGGCCGCTCTAACGAGTCGCGCGATCGCCGCGATCCGCGTGCCAGCCGCGATCGTCGCGATGACTGGCGCAACTACGACGATACCCGCGAGGAGCGTCGTGGCGGCTATCGTGGCGGGCGTGGCGGCAACCAGGCCGGCTCCCGCGGCGGCCGTGCCGGCGGTCGCGATAATCGTGGTAGCTATGGCAATAGTCGTGGCGGCAAGCGCGGCGGCAGCTCCCGTCGCCCCGGTGACGGCGGCGGCAAGCGCAAATAGCATACGCATCGCCCGCTAGAGCGAGGTGAACCAAGGGCTCCGAGCAACTACGTTCGGGGCCCTTTTTGTTTGCCGTATCCGATCGCTAGTTCAAATGTGATTTCCTCGGGAATGCATCTAGAGGATGCCGTGGGCCTGTTTCCTACCATGCGGCAATGGGTCCCATGGGGTGCGCCGTGCATTTTTTGGAGTATTCTGCAGTTTGAGTTGTCTGCATATGATTCGACGTCGCCAACGGTGGCCTTCGGATATCCCTAGCGAGCGTTCCGAGTCAGATTTCGCCGTTTTCCGGAGCAGGGGCGCATCATTCTCGCCATGTCGGGACTTAGAATGATACGGCGCCCTACAGTTTTGCCCACCCGCGGCGGTGCTGGCGCGGTCACGTTGCAGAATACTCCGTTTTTTGCACGGGCCAGGATGGGGTACCTCGGGAAAACACGGCGGTATCCCGTAAATATATACAATCTGTACCGTAATTTATACAAAACGAAGAGGCAGACAGCGTAGGGTGGGTGCATTGGGGTGCTTGGCGCATCAAAACGGGCTCCCCACGTGCCGTATACTCTGGCTGGATGTGAAAGCGGCTTGACGCGTTGCCAGGCGTAGGGGGAGGGTGTCTAGATGAACGTATTCGAAATTGTGTTTAGTCCGACGGGCGGAACGCGGAAGGTGTCTGGCCTTGTGGCCGGGGCACTGGGCAAGAATACCGTTACCGTCGATCTGACCGATAGCGGGCTAGATTTCAGCGCTGTCTCGATGACTGAGGACGACGTGGCCGTAATCTCTGTGCCGGCGTATGCCGGTAGAATCCCGGCTGTGGTGGCTGACCGGTTGGGCATGGTGCGCGGCAACGGGGCTCGGGCTGTTTTGGTTTGTGTATACGGAAACCGCGCGTTTGAGGACACGCTCGTAGAGCTGGAGGACGTTGCGAAGCATGCGGGATTCCGAGTGATCGCGGCAGTTGCAGCCATTGCAGAACATTCCATTGCGCGACAGTTTGCTGCTGGGCGACCGGATGCGCAGGATGCGGCGCAGCTCGCAGAGTTTGCGCAGCAAATTCAGCAAAAGCTGTTGGCTGAGGATGCATCCGAGCCCTCTATTCCTGGCAATCGTCCTTACAAACAAGCTGGAGGTCATCGCATGGCACCCGAGGCAACAGAGGAATGCGTCTCCTGCGGTGCATGCGCCGCGGCGTGCCCCGTTTGTGCTATCGACAAGGGTGACCCCAAGCGAGCAGCTGGCGAAGCGTGCATCTCCTGCATGCGCTGCATTGCCGTATGTCCGCGAGGCGCTCGCAAGCTTGATCTCAACAAGCTATCCGCTGTTTCCCAGATGCTGAGCAAGGCTTGCGTCGTGCGGAAGGAATGCGAGCTCTTCATCTAGCGCATACGAAATTGGTGCAATGGAGCCCGGTTAATCTGCACCAACCTGGTGTAAACAAACCTGTCCCCAATGCACCAGAGTGAGGAGTGTCCCCGAGTGCCGGCGGGAAAGGAACGTCCCTAAGTGCCGCTTAAATACCGTTTATCGAAGAAAAAATACCGTTCATCGGTCATAATGACTATTCTGGCTTTGTTGTTGCCTACAATAACCCCCGTAAAAAGAAATGCGGAAGGTTACCGAGTCCCTCGGACGTGGGCCTAACCAAAGTCTTTGATCGCGCGCGTCTCAATGGGCGCATTCGCTTGATTTTGGTTGGGCTATATTTATGAAGGGACATGCCACCATGGGTTTCTTTTTTCGCCTTATGGGGGGCTCGGATAAGCAGACGACTGCAGCTTCCGAGTTCGAAATCCTCGCTCCCGTTTCCGGCGAGCTTGTTCATCTAGAAAATACCAATGACCCCGCTTTCAGCAGCCGTGCGGTGGGCGATGGCGTTGCCGTGGTTCCCCAAGAGGGAACGGTGTGCGCTCCTGTTTCCGGTACCGTCGCGGCGCTGTTTCCGACTGAGCACGCGCTGGGCATCATGTCCGACGACAGCTCTGCTCAGGTGATGCTGCACATCGGAATCGACACTGTTAAGCTTGAGGGCAAGGGCTTCCATGCGCTTGTTGCCCAGGGTGACCATGTCGACGCGGGCCAGCCCCTCGTCGAGGTCGATTTCGACGCGGTCCGCGCAGCCGGTTTCGATCCCACGGTCTTCGTTATCGTGTGCGAGCGTTCGGAGAACTCGACTCTTCGTGAGCATACTTCCGGCCCTGTTGCTGTTAAAGAGCCTGTTATCTGGCTTTCCGAGTAAATTCTTGTGGTGGGTACCGTGGTTATCAAGCGAGTTTTTAACAACAACGTCGCAATGGTCACTTCGGACGATGGCTCCGAGCTCATCGTCATCGGGCGAGGCCTCTGCTTTGGCCGTCATGCCGGCGATGCCATCGACGAGGCGTCGATCGAAAAGACCTACGCGTTGCAGAAGGGAACTTCTCAGGACTCGCGTACGATTGACCGCTTGGCACATCTTTTGGAGTCCATCCCCACCGTCAACCTCATGATTGCCGAGGATATTGTTCAGATGCTCCGTCGAGAGCTCAATGTTGATATCAACGACAAGATTCTCATTGCTCTCGCAGACCATATCAGCCTTGCTTTGGAGCGCGAGTGCAAGGGCGTCTCCTGTGAGAATCCGTTGCTGCTCGAGATCCAGCAGTTCTATCGCAAGGAGTATGCACTTGCGGGCCGTGCGCTGCAGATTATCAAGGAGTATATGGGCATCCAGATGAGCGAGGAGGAGCAGGGCTTCATTACGCTGCATATCGTCAACGCCACCATGCCGCAACGCTCCGACCGTCTAATCGTCTCGGTCCAGCTTGTTCGCGACGTGCTCGCGATTGTTTCCAAGCGCTATGCTACGACCCTCGATGACACCTCGTTGCCCTATGAGCGTTTCGTCCGCCACCTGCAGTTTTTCGCACAGCGGGCGCTTGACCCCACGGCCGGGCAAATCAATGGCGACGCGCTGTTCCGAATCGATGAAACGGCGTATCCGTGCGCATTCTCGTGCGCGGACGCCATAGCCGCCCACTTGTCGTCTACCTATAACGTTGTCGTTACCGATGCCGAGAAGAGCTATCTCGCATATCACATTGTTAACCTGCTTGGAGAACCTGGTCTCTAGGCATAACGTGCCCACACATCGATTGATATAAGGCAAGGCTCACGGTCTTGTCCAGGGCACATCTGTCTTAATTTGCGGAAAAGGAAGGGGAGTACCGCTATGACCGCAAAAAAGAAGTTCAATTTCAAAGCGCCGTTGGAGGTGTTCGCGAAGTCGATCGTCCAGCCGATGATGTATCTCTCGGTTGCCGGCATCCTGCTCATTGTGGGCATCATTCTGACCAACAAGACCATTTGCGCTTTGGTCCCCGTACTGGGCTCCGGTCCGTTCCAGCTTGTGGGCGCCGTTGTCTACCAGTCGCTGATGTTTATCATCAACAACCTCTCGATTCTGTTCTGCGTGGGTATCGCCGGCGCCATGGCAAAGAAGAACAAGGGCCATGCTTCGCTGATTGCCCTGATGTCGTTCTTCCTGTTCCTGCAGGCTAACAACATCGTGCTCAACGCCACCGGCTCTCTTGCCGATGCGAGCGGCATGCTCGGTCTTACCGGAACCGGCCAGGCCACCGTTATGGGCATTCAGGTGCTCGATACCGGCGTGTTCGGTGGCATCATTCTCGGTTGCATCACCGGTGCCGTGTTCAACAAGTACTCGAACAAGCAGTTCCCCATTGCCCTTTCGATGTTCTCGGGCGTTCGCTTCCCGTTCCTGATCATGATCATCATTTCCTGGATCATGGGCGCTGGCTTCTGCATCGTTTGGCCTCCGGTTCAGGGCGCCATCTCCTCCGTTGCCGGCATCATTAAGGAGTCGGGCAACATCGGTCTGTTTATCTACGGCATGCTCAACAAGCTGCTCGTTCCCACCGGTCTGCACCACCTCATCTACACCCCGTTCCAGTTCTCCGATGTGGGTGGCACCCTGACGCTGGGTGATCAGGTTATCGCCGGCGCCTATCCCATCCGTGTTGCCGAGATGGCAATGACGGGCCAGCCCTTCTCCGATAGCACCTATTTCAACAGCTACACCTTCAACAACCTGTGGCCCTACATCGGTATCGGTCTCGCCTTTATCGTCACCGCTTACAAGGGGAACAAGGATAAGACCAAAGCCGTTATCATCCCGCTGATCATCACCGCTGTGCTCTCCTGCGTGACCGAGCCCATGGACTTCCTCTTTGTCTTTGCCGCTCCCGTGCTCTTTGTCGTTCACTCGGTTCTTTCCGGCATCTTCCTGGTCCTGCTCAAGGTCCTCTCCGTGCCCGCTTCGACTGCAGGCGGCATCATCAACATCGTGGTTTCCAACCTGGTGCTTGGTGTCGATAAGACCAACTGGCCGGTTATGCTGGTGCTTGGAGTCGTCAACGCCGCTCTGTACTTCTTCCTCTTCACCTTCCTTATTAAGAAGCTCAACCTCCACACGCCTGGTCGCGAGGAAGAGTCCGAGCTTGCTGAGTCCGTTGCCGAGGGCGAAGCTGCCGCATCTGTTGCGGTGAAGCAGGGCGCTGTTGCCGCGGCTCCCGCAGAGGGCGTCGATGCGGGTATTGCCGACCTGGTCGCAGGTCTTGGTGGCAAGGACAACATCGAGGAGCTCGAGAACTGCTTTACGCGTCTCCGCGTGAACGTTAAGAACCCGGACCTCATCGATGAGAACCTCATCAACCACGTGCCCAACAGCGGCATCAACCGCAACGGCAACAATATCCAGATCATCTTTGGCATGAAGGTCGCCGAGATGCGCGACAAGGTCGAAAACGCAATTGAGAAGGAGCAGTAAACAATGATCATTACTCTGTGTGGTGGCGGATCCACCTTTACCCCCGGCATCGTCAAGTCCATCGCCCTGCGCAAGGACGAGCTCGACGTTGACGAGATTCGTCTGTACGACATCAACGAGGAGCGCCAGCGCAAGATTGGCGTGCTCGTGGACTGGATTTTGCACGAGGACCTTGGCCTGGACATCAAGCTCACGGTGACCACCGACAAAAAGACGGCTTTTACCGACGCGAGCTTCGTGTTTGCCCAGATGCGCGTGGGCGGCTACGCCATGCGCGAGCAGGACGAGAAGATTCCGCTGCGTCACGGCTGCGTGGGTCAGGAGACCTGCGGTTGCGGCGGCCTTGCCTACGGCATGCGCACCATCTTCCCCATGGTCGAGCTGATCGATGACGTTGAGAAGTACGCCAAGAAGGACTACTGGATTCTCAACTACTCCAACCCTGCCGCCATCGTTTCCGAGGGCTGCCGTGTGCTGCGTCCCAACGCTCGCATCATCAACATCTGCGACATGCCGATCGCGATCATCGACGTGGTTTGCGCCGCGCTCGATATCGACAAGAAGGATGTCGAGTACGATTACTTTGGCCTCAACCACTTTGGCTGGTTCACCTCGATTCGCCACAAGGGCGAGGAGGTGCTCCCGCAGCTGCGCGAGTACATCAAGGAGCACCAGATCCTGCTGCCCGATTCCTACCTCAAGGGCATGGGCTCGCTCATGGCAAAGAAGCCCGAGGAGACCGCCGACGAGCACCCCGAGCAGAACCGCCACACCAAGGGCAGCTGGTACTACGTCTGGAAGGGCGAGTACGAGATCATGGAGTGCTTCCCGGAGTACCTGCCCAACACGTATCTGAACTACTACCTGCAGCAGAAGGAGTTCGTCGAGCACTCCAACCCCGAGCGCACCCGTGCGAATGAGGTTGAGGAGACGCGCGAGAAGAACCTCTTTGATGGTATCGATCACTACGAGAAGACGGGCGAGATCGACGAGAGCACGTTCTATGCGGGCAGCCACGGCGACTGGATTGCCGACCTGGCTATCGCTCTGAAGAACGACACCAAGCAGCGCTTCCTGGTCATTTGCGAGAACAAGGGCGCTATCCCCAACATGCCCTACGACGCCATGGTCGAGCTGCCTGCCTACATTGGCAAGAACGGCCCCGAGGTCATCAGCCGCGACAACATTCCTCTGTTCCAGCAAGGTCTTATGATGCAGCAGCTGAACTCCGAGAAGCTCGTGGTCGAGGCTACGATCGAGGGTTCGTACGAGAAGGCGCTCAAGGCCTTTACGCTCAACAAGACCGTGCCTTCGATGAAGGTCGCCAAGGAGGTTCTCGACGACATGATCGAGGCCAACAAGGGTTACTGGCCTGAGCTTAGCTAAAGACAGAAGGTCGCTGGCACAAAAGAGTCGCTGACCGCAAAACTTGATTAATGCCCCGTCCACGTGATTGCGTGGGCGGGGCATTGTCATTTGGTAACGCGTTTTATCAAATATGGCATTTATCTGCGGTAATGTTCTTTTTCACCGCTGAGGACGACGTTTCATACCGCCTGCCGAACCGTATTGTTGTCAAACAACTATTTAGGTCAGTGTGTTGCGTGTAGCAATTTCGCCCGGCCTCGCCTCCGGGCTGCCATGTGAGAGGGGATC
>URSP01000082.1:0-7631 GCA_900550515.1 uncultured Collinsella sp.
TTTGCGGGGACTGTGGCATCGGGCGTGCTTGACTTAAGCCCCTGCTCTATCCCAGCTCCTGCATGCGGCGGTAGATTTCGCAGATACCCTTGATGGTGAGCTGTCCGTCGACCACGTCGAAGGCATCGGTCGAATCGGCGACGATGCCGGCGAGACCGCCCGTGGCGATAACGGTGGCATCCTCGCGGCCCAGCTCGCGCTTCATGCGCGCGACCAGGCCCTCAGCCATGGCGGCGGCGCCCGTTACGGCGCCGACCTTGATGCACTCCTCGGTATCGCGGCCGATGGCGTGCTCGGGCGCCTCGAGCGGAACGCTGGCGAGCTTGGCGGCTCGGGCGGCGAGCGCGTCCATCGAAATGCGGATGCCCGGCGCAATCGCTCCACCAATGTAATAACCGTCCTCATCGATGACGTCGATATTGGTCGCGGTGCCAAAGTCCACCACGATTGCCGGCGCGCCGTAGAAAGTTTCGGCCGCAACGGCGTTAGCGACGCGATCGGCGCCTACGGCCTGGGGACGCGCCGCGCGCAGCTTGGTCACCGCGGCCGTCTGCGGTCCGATGACGATGGCGTCTGCGGCAATGCGGTCGGCCACGGCGTGCCATTCGCGCGAGAGCTGCGGCACCACGCCCGCAAAGGCGATCGCGTCGACCGCGTCGAGCGAAAGGCCGTACATCTTAAAGAAACCCATCAGGCGCACATGGATCTCGTCGGCGGTATAGGAGCGGTCGGTGGGCATGCGCCACGACTGCACCAGCTCGTCTCCGTCAAACAGGCCCATGGCCGTCTGCGTGTTTCCCATATCGATAGCGAGCAGCATGTCTACTCCCAGTGTTGGCATAAAAGGACGCGCACCATTGTATACGCGCCGCCGACGGCGCTCGGCTGCGATTCGTTTACGGTGATAGGGGCTGAGGGGTTTAAATATGAAGGAATTATGCTCCACGAGTTTTTCCTTGCCGTTTACCGAACTCCCGCGTAATATTCTTTCTTGCGCACATGAGGCGCCCAGACATTGCGGGGTGGAGCAGTCTGGTAGCTCGCCGGGCTCATAACCCGGAGGTCGTAGGTTCAAATCCTGCCCCCGCGACCAAGAACTTGCAGCTCGTCGGCCTAGCCGGCGAGCTTTTTTGTTATTCCGGGACTGTTTCTTCGGTTCAATTCTCGGCTTCTCAAACAAAATCTCGATCTGTAACATCTAGACCCGATTTGGGCGGCTAGGTGTTACAGATCGAGATATACCGGTGGGTTGGGTCGTGTTTGTCTAAATCTGTAACACGAGGGACGGATTTTGCCGAGTAACTGTTACAGATTGAGATAAACCGACGGGCCGCCCCGCCCATCCCCATCCACCTGCCGCTACCTGCTGTCCGCCGATTTCCGTTGCGCTGTTGTATCCCCATGCCATATCCTCTAGACAACTACGCGGCAACATCGCCGCCGCGCCTACAAGAGAGGAATGTCCATGACCACACCTGCATCCAAGCTGCTCCAGCCCATTACGGTTGGCCCCCTTGAGCTCAAGAACCGCATTATGTTCCCGCCGCTGACCACCGGCTACGAGGAGCGCGACGGTTCCATTGGCGAGCGCAGCCTGGCTTTTTACGAGCGCCTGGCTCGTGGCGGCGTGAGCTACATCGTCATCGGCGACGTCGCTCCCGTCATGACCGCAAGCCCCACGCCCAAGCTGGCGACCGACGCCCAGATCCCCACGTTTAAGGCCCTGGCCGACGCCGTCCACAAGCACGGCGCCAAGGTCGCGCTGCAGCTGTTCCACCCCGAGTATGACGTGCCCGGTGTCGGCCGCATGGTCATGGGTTCCATGGCCGCCGCCAAGGCCGCGCAGGAGGCCAAGGCCGCCGGCGACGAGGAGACCTTTGCCGCCAAGATGGCCGAGTCCAACGAGATCCGCAACCAGGCCTACGCCAAGCTGCACCACGACATGCAGCACTTTGTGAACGAGGCCAGCGTGGAGCAGCTCACCCAGATCAAGGAGGCCATCGCTGCCTCGGCCGCTCGCGCACAGCAGGCCGGGATCGACGCTATCGAGGTCCACGGCGACCGCCTGGTGGGTTCGCTGTGCTCGGCCATCCTCAACCAGCGCACCGACGAGTACGGTGGTTCGTTCGAGAACCGCGTTCGCTACGCGCTGGAGGTCGTCGCCGCCATTAAGGAGGCCGCGCCGCAGCTGATGGTGGAGTACAAGCTCCCCGTGATCATGGAGAACCCCGACGGCACGCCGCGCGGCAAGGGCGGCCTGCAGCCCGACGAGGCCTGCGAGTTTGCCAAGCTGCTCGAGGGTGCGGGTATCGACATGATCCAGGTCGCACAGGCCAACCACACCGGCAACATGGGCGACACCATTCCGCCCATGGGCGCCATGCCCTACAACTGGACGCTGCCCGTGGCCGAGCGCGTCAAGGCCCTGGTCTCCGTGCCGGTGGCAACCGTGGGCCGCGTGGTTTCGGTCGAGGCCGGCGAGAAGATTCTGGAAGACGGCGCCGCCGACATCATCGCCTATGGCCGCTCGCTCATGTGCGACCCCGACATTGCGCTGAAGGCTGCCACCGGCGAGCCCATCCGCGAGTGCCTCAACTGCAACAAGGGCTGTGTCGACGCGATTCAAAACCGCAAGTACATCTCGTGCGTGCTCAACGCCGAGAACGGCGACGAGGCGACCATCGCCATCAAGCCGGGCGAGGGCGACAAGAAGATCGCCGTGGTGGGCGGCGGTATTGCCGGCCTGGAGGCCGCGCGCGTGGCAGCCAAGCGCGGCTACGACGTGACCGTCTACGAGGCGAGCGACCATCTGGGCGGCCAGATTGTGCTGGCGGCCGCGCCCCCGCGCAAGGACGAGATCATGCGCTCGGTCGAGTACTACGAGAAGATTCTGCCTGGCCTGGGCGTGAAGGTTGAGCTCAACCACGTCGCTAGCCCCGCGGACCTCAACGCCGCCGATGCCGCGATTGTGGCTGTGGGCGCACACGACGTGATCATCCCCGTTCCGGGTGCCGACTCGGAGAAGGTCGTCTCGAGCTGGGACGTGCTGGCCGGCAAGGTGGAGCTTACGGGCCGCGTCGCCGTCATTGGCGGTGGCCTGGTGGGCACCGAGACTGCCGAGTACCTGCTGCAGCACGGCTGCGAGGTGGCGATCGTGGAGATGCTCGACAAGATTGCCGCGGGCGAGTCCGATACCATTCTGCCGCTGATCATGAGCGACTTCGCAGAGCACAACGTGGAGCAGCACGTGAAGACTCGCCTGACCGCCATTACCGACGAAGGCGTGGAGGCTGTTCGCACCACCGAGGACGGCGCCGAGGAGCCGGTGAAGATCGCCTGCGATTACGTGGTGATGGCCGTGGGCTCCAAGGCCAACGCGTTTGACCTGGATGGCGTGACGGTGCCCGTGACCTGCGTGGGCGACTGCTCGGGTGAGCGCACCGCCGACATTGCGAGCGCCATTCGCACGGCGTATCACGCGGCCAACGGGCTGTAGTTGAACATCGCGGCCAGGCGGGGCGGTAGCACGGATCCGTCTCGCCCGGCTGTGTCCCGTCGGGTGTCAACCGGTGCGGGGCCTGCAAGCGCAGCAGGTCCCGCCCTTTTTGTTTTGCTCCGGTGGATGGCAATGCGCGGTAATCATGAGGAGTGAGGACGTCTACTGCCTTGCAGATCACTCAAAAATATTGGGGGAGGGGTTAATAACTATATCCTCTATACCAAAGGACATAAAGAGATGCCAATTTTGTTGACAAGCGAATGATGATTAGCTGCGAGTCAGCTACCAGCGTAAATAATCGATAAAGAAATGTCGTAATTTGGTGCCAAATGCCCAGATAACGCCGCGTCTATTTTAATTAACTGCTTTGAGCAAACAGTAAAATGCTACTATCTAACTTGCACGTAAGAAAGCAGATTAACGGCTAAGGCTAAGAAGTGGCAGGTATGTCGGAAGCAACTAGGACTCGCACGCATGCGCCTGAGGTTAGGCAGCGCGCCGTCGAGATCCTCCAAGAGGGGGTCGGTCATCGCGCTCTCGCCGCGGAGCTTGGCATTCCCCAGGCCACGGCTCGTCAGTGGGCCCGCGCGTATGCCGTGGGCGGTGCCGACGCCGTTCTCAATGCCGGTTCGCATCATCACACCTATTCATACGACGTAAAGCTCGCTGTGGTTAAGGACCGTCTGGAAAACGGCTTGACGGTTCGCGAGGCCATGATCAAGCACAAGATTCCCAGCGAGTCTTCGGTCAAGGCTTGGTGCCGTCAGTACCGCGAGGGCGGTGAGGCCGCGCTGGTCGATAAGCCGCGCGGACGCAAGCCGCGCGTTAAAAAGGCGGAATAGCGAACGGGATGGTGCGCCCACAGGGGCGCATTTTTTCTTGCCGCGCCTCTACTCCAATGCGGACGCGCCCTTGCCCCGTACGCCTAAAACTCCCCAGTTGACCGAAAACCTGCCGCCGCTACTCCTCAATTGAGTTATAACGTTAAACAATTGCAGCGTTTTTGCATGGGGGAGTGATGGTATGACGCTACTGTATTTCCTTACCCTGTTTCCGCTGGTACCGGCGCTGGGCATGCTGCTCGCGCGCGGTGACCGCGCCCGCGATGCGGTGGGGCTCATAGGCTCCGGCATTATTATGGCGGTGACAGTTGTAGTCGCCGTCATGTTTTTTGGCACGGGTCCGCAGAGCTTTGAGGTTGCCCCCGGCACCTCGCATGTGCTCTCGATCGTCAGCTCCGTTATCGACGTAATTCTGTGCGCCGTCGTCCTGTACAACGCGTTCAAATATAGGAACGCGCTTACCGGCGTGCTCGGCGTAGTGCAGCTGGTGGGTTCGGTTGCCTTCGCCGCCATGACGCTGCCCGCGGCCGAAGCCGCCACGGCGATGCCGCTCTACTTGGATTACATGAGTGTGATCATGGTCCTCGCCGTCGGCATTGTCGGCAGCCTGATCTGCGTGTATGCCCTGGGTTACATGAAGGACTTCCAGGCCCATGACGAGCACGAGGCCGCGCTGCGCGGGCAGACCGCGTCCGACCGACGCCCGCAGTTCCTGGCGCTTATGTTCTTGTTCCTCTCGGCCATGTTCGTCATCGTGACGAGCGACAACCTGGAGTGGCTGTTCTGCGGTTGGGAAATCACCACCGTGTGCTCGTTCCTCATGATTGGCTACACGCGCACGCCCGAGGCCATCAAGAACGCCTTTACCCAGATCATCCTCAACATGCTGGGCGGCATCGCGTTTTTGGCGGGCCTTATGTTTCTGCACGTTAACGGCATGCCGCTGACCATCTCGGGCATGATCGAGCTTTCCGGCGCCGGCACCGCGCAATCCGCACTGCTGGTGATGCCGGTCGTTCTGCTGTCGCTCGCCGCGCTAACCAAGGCAGCGCAGATGCCGTTCCATACCTGGCTGCTCGGCGCCATGGTCGCCCCCACTCCCACGAGCGCCCTGCTGCACTCGTCAACCATGGTCAAAGCCGGCGTGTTCCTAATGGTCAAGCTGAGCCCGCTCTATGCTATCTATCCCGTAACCGGCTTTATGGTCACGAGTGTGGGCGCCATCACGTTTTTGCTTGCTGCCCTCATGGCCATCTCGCAGAGCAATGCCAAACGCGTGCTCGCGTACTCCACCATTTCCAACTTGGGCCTCATCAGTGCCTGCTTGGGTGTCGGCGCACCCGAGGCCGTATGGGCGGCCATCTTCCTGATCCTGTTCCACACGGTGGCCAAGTCGCTGCTGTTCCTGTGCGTGGGCACGGCCGAGCATCATATCGGCAGCCGCGATATCGAGGACATGGACGGTATGTTCAGCCGCATGCCGCACCTGACGCGCCTGATGATGCTGGGCATCATGGGCATGTTTGTGGCGCCGTTTGGCATGCTCGTGTCCAAGTGGGGTGCCCTGGTGGCGTTTGCGCAGACTGGCAACGTGCTCATGATCATGGTGCTGGCCTTTGGCTCGGCCGCGACGTTCTTCTTCTGGGGCAAGTGGCTTGCCAAGCTTTCGGGCGTCGACCCCACGGCTCAAAACGTTGAGGTCAATGTCCATAAGACCGAATGGATGGCCCTCAACACCATCGCCGCGCTGCTGATTCTGTGCTGCGTGGCGTTTCCGGTTATCTCGAGCGGTCTGGTGTCGCCTTACTTGGCCATGGTGTTTGGCCGCGTGCCGTACGTTATTGGCAAGGACGCCATGTATCTGATGGTGGTTATCGTGGCGTTTATCGCCGTGGTGCTGCTGACTTCATTCCGCGTGAGCAACAAGCCGCACGTCAACGTGTACCTTTCGGGTGTGGGAACCGACAAATATCGCCATTTCCGCGGCTCGATGGGACACGAGGTGAAGGCCGAAAAGCGCAATTGGTACTCGGAGGACGCCCTTGGCGAGAAGCGTATCGGCCCCGCGGGCAGCGTCGTGTGCTGCAGTATTATCTTGTTTGCGCTGCTGTGTTGCGCGTGGATTGGACCCGAGCGGCTTGCTATGAGCGCGCCCTCGGTGCTGCGCGGCAAGTATTTTGAAGGTTCGGGTGTCGTGGGCATATTTATAGGCACCGTGGCGTTTGCTCTGCTGGCGCCGCTTGTGGGCGGCCTGATCGACGGCGTTGACCGCAAACTTTCGGCCCGCATGCAGGGCCGCGTGGGACCGCGCCTGCTGCAACCGTTCTACGATGTAGCCAAGCTGCTGCGCAAGGCCCCCGCCAGCGTAAACACCATGGACGATACCTATATGGCGTGCGCGCTCATCTTTACCGTCGTGGGCGGCGGCATCTTTGTGTCGGGCTCCAATACGCTGCTGTGCGCTTTTATGGTGACCCTCGCCGCGATCTTTGTGGTGCTGGCGTCCGCCTCGACGCAAAGCCCATTTGCGCAGGTCGGCGCCGACCGTGAGTTGCTGCAGGTCATGAGTTACGAGCCCGCCGTTCTGCTGATGAGCGTGGGCCTGTACCTTGCCACCGACAGCTTCGATTCCATCGCCGTGACGGGGCAGTCGGCCCCCATCATCGTGTACAGCGCGCCCATTTTCCTCGCGCTGCTCGCGGTGCTTACCATCAAGCTGCGCAAGTCGCCGTTTGACCTTTCGTACTCGCATCACGCGCATCAGGAGATCGTCCAGGGCGTCGCCACCGAGATGAGCGGCGGCACGCTGGCCAGGATGACCCTTATGCACTGGTGCGAGACCGTGCTGTTTTTGATGTGGGTGGGCATGTTCTTTGTTTGGGACAACCCCGTGAGCTGGGTTGTAGCCCTGGTCGTGATGGCCGCGACGTACTTTGTCGAGGTGCTGATCGACAACACCTTCGCACGCAGCACCTGGCGCAGCTGCTTTAGGCTCGGATGGGGCGTGGCGCTGGTGTTTGGCCTGCTCAACCTTATGCCCATCCTCGTCGACGTGTTTATTTAGGAGGCGGCATCCATGGATCATAAAATGTCGCGCTCGCCGTGGGTTATTCATTACGACGGCTCGAGCTGCAACGGATGCGATATCGAGGTGCTGGCCTCGCTCACGCCGCTGTTCGATGCGGAGCGCTTTGGCGTGGTCAACACCGGCAACCCCAAGCATGCGGATATCTTTTTGGTGACGGGGTCGGTCAATGCCCAGAACCTGCCCGTCGTGCGCCAGATCTACA
>URSP01000083.1:0-7583 GCA_900550515.1 uncultured Collinsella sp.
CAATCTCGAACCACGTGCGCCCCTTGTGCGCCACCTGGATCTGTCCGTCGGTGGGTTCGGTGTCCAGCACCCAATCACGCGAGCCGACCCAGCCGGCATCGATCGCGGCCTCTGAGCCGCGCATAAAGTCCTCCTCGTCGACCGAGCAAATGAGTGAGAATCCACGGCGGGGCAGCTCGCCTTCTGCCGCCACGCGCTTGAGCGTATGGACCAGTGCGGCAATGGCGCAGGCCAGGCCACCCTTCATATCGCAGGCACCGCGGCCATAGAGTTTATCGTTGCGCACGATCGCTCCGAGCGGCGGAATGTCCGCGTCCAGCCATCGCCCAGCGTAACGGTATCCATATGGCAGATATAGACGAGCCGTGGCTCGTCGCTCAGTCCCGGCACGGTGACCATAAGGTTGCGGCGCCCTGGCAGCACCTCGAGTTCCTCAACCTGCACGGCATGGAGCACCGGATGGCTCAGCTGCGCCAACTGTTCCTCAGCCAACGCTTTGATATAGCGCTCAATCTCGTCCTCATACGCACCCGGGTCTGAGCTGTCGATCCGCACGAGTCCTTGCGTAAGCCGCCAAGCAAAATCTGTATCAACCATAGGCACCTCACAGATAGTTAGGTCAACATACAGATTGTATGCCAAGAAGCGGCTCGGTGCATTTAATGGAGCGCTCACAAAAACGGGGGCGCCTCTCGTGCGAAAGGCGCCCCCGTGGGCATTCAATGTCAGTGACGGGCAGGCCACATGGGGAACTGCCCGTCAGATCAGCCGGCGCTATTTGATTACGCGCACGCGATACATCGACGGAATCTGCTTGAGCGCCTCGATGGTGCTGCTGTTCAGGTGCTCGTCGGTGTCGAACATGGTGTAGGCGTTCTCGCCGGCAGACTCGTTGGTCATGCGCTGCACGTTGGCGTTGTCCTTGGCCAGGATGGCCGTGATCTGGCCAATCATGTTGGGCACGTTGGCGTGCAGGCAGGCGATGCGGCTCGCGGCGCGCGCCTTGCCCATGCTGCAGGCGGGGTAGTTGACGCTATGTGCGATGTTGCCGTTCTCCAGGTAATCCTTGAGCTCGCTGATGGCCATATCGGCGCAGTTGGCCTCGGCCTCGCCAGTGCCGGCGCCCGAGTGCGTGGTGATAAACGTGTTCGGCATCTTGACGGTCTTGGGCGTGGCAAAGTCGCAGCTAAACCAGCTGAGCTTGCCCTCGCGCAGGGCTGCGTCGACGGCGTCCTCGTCAATGATGGTTTCGCGTGCGTAGTTGATGAGCACGGCGTCGGGTGCCAGCAGGTTAATCTGCTCGGTGCTGATCATGCCGATGGTGTCGGCCTTGCTGGGCACGTGCACGGTGAGGTAGTCGCAGCCGCGGCAGAGGTCCTCGAGCGTGCCCACGCGCTGCACCTCGCGGCTCAGCACCCATGCGTGCTCAACGGAAATGAACGGATCGTAGCCGTAGACGTCCATGCCCAGGTCGACGCAGGCGTTGGCGACCTTGGAACCCACGTTGCCCAGGCCGATGACGCCGATGCGCTTGCCCTTGAGCTCGCGGCCCACAAAGGCCTTCTTGGCCTTCTCGGCATCGACCTGAATCTCGGGATCGTCGGCGTTGTCGCGCACCCAGTTCATCGATTGCACCACGCCGCGGCTCGAGAGCACCAGCATGCCTAGGACGAGCTCCTTAACGGCGTTGCTGTTAGCGCCGGGGGAGTTAAAGACGACGACGCCCTTCTTGGCGTACTCCTCGACGGGGATGTTGTTGACGCCGGCGCCGCAGCGGGCGATGGCGCGGATGCCCTCGGGCAGCTCGTAGCCGTGCAGGTCGGTCGAGCGCATCAGAATGGCGTCGGCCTCTTCGGCGGTGCTCACAAATTCGTAGCCCTCGCCAAACTCGACTTTGCCGTCTTTAGTGATGTCGTCGATGGTCTTAATCTTACGCATGGAAAAACTCCTTAGCAGGTTTGTCTAAAACAAGTGGTTTGAAGTGGCTGGTCGGCCCGCGCGTTGCGGGCTAGTTAGATCGCGGGCTCAAACTATGCTGTGCTTCGAAGTCCTTCATGTACGAGGCCAGTGCCTGCACGTCTTCCATGGTTACGGCGTTGTAGACGCTCGCGCGCATGCCGCCCACCAGACGATGGCCCTTGACGTTTTGAATCTGGTGCTCGCCCGCACCTGCGACAAAGGCCGCATCGAGCTCGGCGTCGCCGGTGCGGAAGGTGACGTTGGCGATGGAGCGGCTGTCGGCCTGCGTGGTGCCATGGAACAGCTCGCTGTGCTCGAGCAGGTCATAGAGCAGGTTGGCCTTCGCCCAGTTGCGCTCGGCCATGGCGGCAAGTCCGCCGGTCTGCTCAACCCAATGGAACACCTTGCCGCACACGTAGATGCCAAAGGTGTTGGGCGTGTTGAGCATGGAACCCTTGGCGGCCTGGGTCTTAAGGTCCAGGTACTGTGGCGTCTGCGCAAAGGCCGGACCGTCGGCGATCAGGTCGTCGCGCACGATAACCACGGTGACGCCCGCGGCGCCGGCGTTTTTCTGCGCGCCGGCGTAGATGAGCCCGTAGCGCTCAACGTCGAGCGGCTGCGACAGAAAGCAGCTCGAGACATCGGCGACCAGCGGTACGTCGCCGCAATCGGGCAGCTCGTGGAACATGGTGCCAAAGATGGTGTTGTTCTGGCAGATGTAGACGTAGTCGAGCCCGTCGCCCGCGGCCTCGGCGGCAATGCGCGCGTTGATGTCGGCCATGTCGGGGATGCGGTCGAAGTTGGTGCCCTCGGAGCTCGCGAGCAGCACGGCCTCGCCGTACTTGGCGGCCTCTTTGTACGCCTTGTTTGCAAAGTTGCCGGTCACGACGTAGCCGGCGCGGCCGCGGCGCATGAGGTTCATGGGGATGCCCGCAAACTGCAGCGTGGCGCCGCCCTGCAAAAACAGGACGCGGTAGTTGTTGGGGATGCTCAGCAGGCGGCGCAGAGTTGCCTCAGCGTCATCGATGATCTGCTGGTACATGCTAGATCGATGACTCATCTCGAGCACGGACATGCCGCAACCGCGGTAGTCCATCATCTCGTCGGCGATCTCGGCGAGCACGCTTGTGGGCAGCGCTGCCGGGCCAGCTGAGAAGTTGTGCACACGTGCCATCTTCTAGTTCCCCCTCGTAGTCGTTTGAACGTTCGGGATACTTTAGCACAGTGGAGCGCCAGGCGCGACCGCATCACGGTAAAACTCGAGTGCACCGCTATGATTTACAGGATGGTTACATGGGGGGGGTGACCTTATCTGATGGCTCGTATCCGATCTGCCTCGGCTTTTGCTTGCTTCCAAGGACGCACGCGGACGTTGACGAGGTCATCGTAGCCGCGGGCGATGGATTGTTGGACTCGTGCCCGCTCGTCGCTTGAGTTGCTCTTTTCTGGGCGGCGCCTTGATTTGTCGGGGAATGCGGGCGGTTCGTTCATGAAACAGCCTTTCAAAAAAGAAAATGCCGGGGGGATCCCCCGGCCCTTGACTGCCCTCCATAACGGAACGCAGCTCTTTTATACCATGCTGTGGTTGTCTAGCTCAAGTATAAAACACGAAAATATGTTCGTGTGTTTAACGTTTGAGCAATGCCTTTGATTTGCGACGTTTGTCCTGCGTCTAAATCACCGGGATATACCGTGACAAATACTCCTTTAGAGCGGGGTCGCACACATAGAGATACGTTCCCAGCATACCGCGCGTCATGAGAACGTAGTAGGCGTTGACGATGATCTTTCGCAGGTCATCGTCGCTCGCCTTTTTCTTTGCGACGGCATCTTTAAAGTTCGCTTTGTTAACGCAGACGGCTCCTATATCGGTGTCGTAATAAATGTCTGGTCCCAGAATTACGAAGCCGTAGTTGAGGTCGTAGCCCTGCACCGTGTGGATACATCCGACTTCGTTTACGGCGTTGGCGGAGTTAACCCAATCCTTTTGGCTCGAGTTCCAACGTTTAGGGATGTCCTCGATGATGATATCGAACGCGTCTTTGTATTTCTTCGTTTGCCACTTCCACGCAAAGCCTGCCGTCATACGGGATAGGCCAACTTCTTCTTCCTTGGCTTGCTGCAGAGAACAGAAATCCTCAAATCGGTTGACGATTCCAAACTGGTATCTGGGGATATCGCTGTCCGGATCCCCGGCCCGCGAATCGTAAGGCTCCGATGAAAAGAGTTCTTTGAACTTCATGCCGGTGTGCATGTACGCCTTGTTGTCGAGTAAGTCGTAGACAAAATCGAGGTATTCGTCACCACCGCGCACGCGCATTTGTGTGCTTAGGCCGAACTCTTCAGTTTCAATGCCCGCTTCTTCGAGCTGATTGAGTCGCTGCTCAAGGCCGTCCCGATTAAGTCCGGATGCACGAACCTGCTGTTTGGGGTCGTAGAACAGGTACGCCTTGTCACAGCATGTGAATATCCAGTCAACCTGGTTGCTCGAGCGCGGAAGGCCGAGGCGATCGCAGGTATTGTAAAAAGCCCCGATGCCGGCGCCGACGGTCAAGCAGTTTCCCAGTCGGTGTGCCTCGTCGACAAGCAGGATGTCATACCGATTCTTTTTGGTAACATCACTGGGGGTCAGGATATCTCCGGGCTTTAACCCAGGAAGGAAGTGCGTGAGCCTTTTGAGCGTTTTGCTCAGAGACTCCATGGGTGTCACGAAACCGACCCGCAGGCCGGATAGCTTGGGTTCGTTTTTGATTTTGAACATGAGGCTTATGGCAAGGATGGTTTTGCCTGTTCCGGGCGCGCCGTTTACGACGGTTACGCGTTTCTTCTTGGGGCTGCCGTGCTCAACGTCTTTCTGTTCCTGCTCGAGACGCTTGTAAATCGTCTCAATCGTTTCATATTGATCGGGTGTGAGCGTTTTGAAAGGCGAAAATTTAAACAGGTCAGTGTTCTCGAGCTCTTCGATGGGGTGAATTGCATAGTTTTCTTCGCGTAGTTTTGTCCATAGCGTTCGGAACTTCTGGCGGTACTGAGGTCGCTCAAAGTAATCGAATTGGGCATAGCCATTGTTGCCATTGGTTACCTGGTATTTTTCGTCAGCGCAGAACAGTTCGATGAGCCTGTTTTCAAACTCAAATGTCGCCGACTGATTGAAGGTTGGGTTGTCGATCAGTAGTGTTCGATCGAAATCCTTGTCCACGTTTGCGGCGTGTTGCTTCATGCGGCGTTGATAGTTGGTTGTTTGGCCAATGTATGCTGTCTTCTTTTTACTGTTGGTCAGGATGTAGAGAACAGGCCAGCTCTCGTCATGGTGAGCCCCGGGCTCTGGCGTGCCAAAGTCTTGTAGCGATTCGCTTGCCTCGAAGGGCTTGGGTAGGGGAAGCGTGTATTGCCGAAGGGCGAACTCGCTACTCACGGTGTTCCGCCTTTCTGTATTCATTGGATGATGCGTCGACGGGGTAGCGCTCACCATTGCGCTTGAGCTTGGACGAAAGCGCCGCTGACAGGTCGATTTCATTTAAATCTGCGAAACGCAGAAGGAAAAGGAGCGTGTCGGCGACCTCGTCTTCGATGGCTTGGCGTTGCTCGGTGTCTTCGAACATTTCTGCAATGCGCTCGTCGCTCATAAAACGAAAGAGTTGGAGGAGCTCGGAGGACTCAGTTGTCATGCCGATGGCGAGTTCCTTTGGCGTGTGATATTTGCGCCATTCGCGCGCATCACAAAAGTCCCTGACTTGTTCCGTCATGGCATCGAGCTTGTCCATCGTTCGCAACCTCCCTTATGTTCATTGATTTATTATGGCCGTATCTGGGATTTATTGCACATCATTTGGGCGTGCGGTTTGTTCGGTCGCGATTGTCCAGCAGGAGGTTTCGCCATGAAGATCGAAGTTGATGTAGACCAGCTGCGCGAGAGCCTGCTCGACCGCGCGGGGAGCGCGGCGGGCGTGGGTTTTCCTGCTGCCATGCTCGACATGATGGATATCGAGGATGAGTCCCCTCAAGAGCTTCTAGACCGAGCCGAACGCGAAGGCCTCGACCTTCGCGACTTTGCCGTCGACGATGACTAAGGTAGCTAATTTGGGATGGGGCGTCTGCACCCGCAGCTGCGCGAAAATGCACGATAAGTCGGCGCAATGGAGCCTAATGACCTCGCGACGGTTCTGTTTTGACTGCACGCTGGCTAAGTGAGTAGACTTTTTTGGAAATCCTGAACACCCGACAAATTTGCTTCAACAAACCCGCAGGTCACAGACTTGTGCTTTGGTGACGTGGTCGGCGATTCGACAAAAGTCTACTCACTTAGTTTTGAGAGACGCTAATTGTCCGCAACGAGACCCCAGCCGGGGCGATTGATGCTCAAGAGTGGCCAATTCGGGACGGCTGCCCCGCCCCTCTTAGGGACAAGGCAGGGGTTGCGGTGACTTTGCGCACAAAAAATGCCGGGGGTAAGACCCCGGCTCTTGGAGGCCCCTCTTTTTGGAGGGTACCGATTTCTTTATAGCATGAGATCGGACGGCTTTCAAATGGCGCCATGTGGATGGGATGGCGCGCCTGATAAAGCCCTCAATGAATGGCATCTAACTAGCGTTCGTGATATAAAGAAGTCGGTCATCTCAAAAGAGAAGGCTTCCAAGTGCCGGGGACGTTTTCCCGGCTTTTTTCATTTCGGTGTCAATTCAAATGTTTTTCAACCCATCCCCTTAATAACTTGCGGTGAAATAGAGACTGTTTAGGCTGCTAGAAGGCCTATTCAGTCCCTATTTCACCGCAACTTATGGGTGGGGATGGCTACGACGCGAGCGTGGCAATGACGGCTTCGTCGCCGGCGTATATGAGGGTGTTGCCGTCGGGGATGATCATTTGGCCGTCGCGCTTGAGCATTACCACGATAAACGGGTGCTTGCCCTGCGGCACGTCGCGTAGGCGCTGACCGGCCAGGCGACCGTGGGGTGTCACGGTGACCTCCCGCAGCGTAACCTCGGCACGCTCTTCAAACGTTGGGGCAGCCATCACCAACAGGTCGCCTTCCTCAATCACGGTATCGCCGTTGGGTAGCACCGGGTGCGCACCGTCATGAAGCACCAGGACCACGAGCATGTCCGTCGCACTGCCAATATCGGCGAGCGAGCGACCGGCAAACGGATGGCCCGCGCCCACCTTGAGCTTGACAAATGACATGCCGTCCTCGTCGCGGTAATCGTTAAACGTACGGCGCACGTCACCTTCCGCGTCGATCATATCGAGCTTCTTTGCCACCGACGGTAGCAGCGAACCTTGCGCCACAATGCTCGATACGGCAATCACAAAGACCAGGTCAAACAGGTCGTGACCGCCGGGAACACCGGCCACCACGGCAAAGAGGCTAAAGACGACCGAAGCCGCGCCGCGCAGGCCCGCCCAGCTTACGAGCGCGACCTGGCGAGGGTTCGTCTTAAAGGGCGCCAGGAGCACACCGACGGCGATGGGGCGGCTCACGAAGAGCATAAACGCCATAAGTGCCAGGCCCGGCAGCAGCATTTGCGGCAGGCGGGCGGGCGTCACGAGCAAGCCGAGCAAAAAGAAGATGGTCATCTCGGCCATCTCGGTGAGGGTGTCAAAGAAGTGCGCCATCTCGACCTTGC
>URSP01000084.1:0-7564 GCA_900550515.1 uncultured Collinsella sp.
ACAAACGTTCCTTCGTGGTTATACGAGCAGCGCGCATGCGCGGCCTGAGCCGACGTTGGGTCGACAGCGGCAACGTTGCCCGCCTCGAGCTCGCGCAGGCGCTCGGCAATGCCGGTCTCCACGCAGTCGAGCAGCGCATCGAAGTCCATGTTGCCGCCCTCGCCCGGAAAGCCCTTCTTGAGACCCGGAATGCGGCCGTCGCCGCGCTCTTCCTCGAGCAACTCGGCACTTGCGGCACCACGCAGTGCGGGCTTGCCGCCCTTGGTCGAAAAATAGAGCGCCGCACGGGCATCTAGACCCAGCGCCCGGCGCATGGCCTGCGCGTAGATGAGTGTCTGGGTATGGGGCGGCAGCCAGCGCGGATCGTCGATGGGGGCCTCGCCCGACTCCTCGTCGCGCACCGTGGGGTCGGCGAGCTTAAACTCCTCGACACCCGAACGATGCTTGTAGTCAATCACCACAGCGCGGTTCTCGGCGTCCACATCCACGCGGTCGATGCGCCCGCCGAGCGGCCAGCCGGCATACTCGACCTGGAGCTCGTTGAACGCAAACTCCAGGTAGCGCGGCGCGAAGGGCGCGAGCGCCTCGGACTCGTAGGCGAGCACGCCCTCCAGTTGCGGCAAGATCTCGGCCACCTGGCGCTCCTCCACTGGAGAGAGCGGCACCAGCGGGCCCTCGGTACCGCGCTTGCCGGCGTGCTCGGCCAGGGTCTCGGCAAAGACCTCGTGCAGCAGCTCCTTCGCGCGCGGCAGATTCATGGGCGTCACGCGCTCCATGCCCTCCTGCGGAAGACGTGCATGCAAGTGCTCCAGCACGTCATGGACAAAGTTGCCCTTCTCCATGTTGCCAAAGCCCGCATCGATGGACTGAGGTTTGACGCGATACGAGACGAACCAGCACAGCGGGCAGGTGGAATAGGCCTCAATCTGCGAGGCGGACGTCAGGCGCGGCGCGAGTGGCGCGTCCTCGCCCTCGCCATCGCGACGACGCAGGACCAAATACGGCACGGCCTCGGCGCTCAGATGCTGAGGGGCTTCACAGGTCACGCGCTCGCGCTTGAGACCTTCGCCTGCCGCGGGATCGAAGTCCCTTACGATATCGCCCTCGCCCACGCACTTCGCCTTGTCGGCGTCAGCTGCCTTAGCGTCGTCAGCGGCCTTAGCGTCGTCAGCTGCCTTGTCGGCGTCAGCTTCCCTAGCAGCTTCAGCGGTCTCGGCATGCGCCCGTAACTCGGTCCACACGGCAGCCGGATAGCACTCGCGTGCCTGACGATCGTGGGTCACACGAGCGAGCGTAACCGGACCACGCGAAGCTTGCATCGCGCGGCCAAAGCGCACGCGCAGCAGAGCAGCGGGCTCCAAAGACACGCCATCGCGGCGCAGCTCGGCCGTCAACGTGGCAAGCGGACCCTCTTCGTGCGAAAGCGGGTAGCTGTCCAGGTCGACATCGGCAAACAGCACAGCATCGTAGCTGCCGGGGCGCAGAACCGCCGCATCGGCAAGCGACACGAAGCGCACTTGTGCCCGTGGCGTGCGATCGACCTCGTAGGTCTCGTAATCGTAAGCGGTGCTGCGCTTGTCCACCTTGGTTCGAACGCCGTCGAGAACCGGTACGGTCGCGGCCTGCGACACGTCGAGCGCGCGAGCATCGTTCATAAGGATGTCGATGGCATGGCGCAGCAGAGCCGTCTCCGCCTGGCGACGGGCCTGGCCGTCAAGGCCGCCTAGAGCGCGATCGGGCAGTGCCTCGGCAACGGCGAGCATGGCCTTGAGCGCCGTCACGGGTTTGTCGCGCCACAGCGCCTGAAACACGTCCGAGACCACGCATGGCACGTTCTTAAACCAGTTTTCTTCGCTTGCCGCCTTGCGGGCGCCCCTCACCTGGCCCTGCACGCTCTGCAGCAGGCTCTTGACGCCCGTAGTGGTCTTGCTGCGCGACAGGCGCATGTTCTTGTCAAAGCCGCGGGCGCTCGCGGCGTCGGCACCCGAAAGCGGGCTATAAATCCAGTCGGTAAGCTCTGGAGCGGGCCACCACTCGGTCTTGGAAGCGGCGCCCTCATCGGCGGCTTTCATACGCTCGATCAGGTTGGCGAGCGCCGTAAACTGCCTGCCCGCGATGGACTGGGAAAACGCCGTAAACTCAGTTGTCTCGGAAGCGATATGACGAGCCGCCAGACGAGAGGCGAGCTCACCGAACAGCTGGGGTGCCCGGGCAGAAACAACGAGCACGCGCACAGGGTCGGCAGGTGTCGCGGCGCCGTCGACCTCGGAACCCTGGCACGCTTTCACCAGATCATCAATTGCGTCCGCATAGACATGAGCACGGGCATGGGGGCCAGCGACCTCAATAAAGGCAGGCTGAGCGGCGGTCCCGCAAGCGGCATCAGACGCGCCGACACCTTCCCCTAGCGGCGCGATCTCAAACAACACATCGCGGGCATCAAATGCCGCGGCAAGCTCCTCGCGCATCGCCGCCTGCTCGCGGGCAAGCAGCACGACGACCTCTCCCCCATTGTTCGCCACGGCAGACAGCAGCTCGAGCAGACCGTGCGTAAACGACGTGATACCGCGCACGCATACGGCGCGAGTGCACGCTGGCAGGCTATCGGCCAGGACACTGGTCATAATGTCAGCTGCCTCGCAGGGCTCAACCATATCTCGACGGTCCAAACCGCCCGCGTAGGCGCGCAAAAGCTCGAACACACGAGCCTCGGCATCGCTTTTTGGCTCAGGCTGGCAGTTGTCGCCACGGCATCGTTCGGCACCCGTCCCCGCAACGCCCGGCAACACGTCGCGGGCCATGCGCGCGAGCATGCGCACTGTGCCCTGGCTGCGCGAAAGTGGCTGCAGGTCGGCATCGTCGAGACGCGTGACCATGTCCGAGAACAGCATCTGGCGCTGCAGGTTGTCGACGAAACCGCGCCCGTCGCCCATAAGCTCCCAAAGCGAGCGAAGCCACGATGTAGGCGTCTTGTAGTCAATGCCCAGCGAAATCCCGGCTTCCGCCGCATCATGACGGCACAGGTCGAGCTCGGCAAACGTAGGTGTCAGCAGCACGGCACGTCCGTGGCAGCCAACAAGGTCGGCAAGCAGCGCCGACTCGGCATCACTCAAATCCGTGCCGGCATTGGTGGTATAGATTCGAACAGGCATGGTCCTCCGCTCAAACTGTTCGCAATAATCAATGTATCCATCCTACCCGCCCAAGCGGACACATTGCCACCGCAGCTCCATCTTTTGGTACAAAGCAACCTGACCCCAACGCACCAGCCAATTGCGGGCATATAAAAACCGCCCCCGGAGGAGCGGTTTTGCACAATTCGTTTTTGGCGCGGCCTACTCGCCATCCTCCAACTTAATGAGGATCTTGCGGTAGCCACCGTACTCGCCGTTGAGCGCCTTGGACACACGGCTCACCGTGGTGGACGAAGCGCCAGTACGGGCTTGAACCTCAACATAAGGCTCGCCCTCATCCAGATAACGCGCAACCTGCAGACGTTGCGAAAGATCGCATATCTCGCGCGGCGTGCAGATATCGGTCAAAAACGCTTGGATATCCTTCTCGTCGTCCAAAAGGCTAAATGCGTGGACCAGCTGCTTGACATCAGGCTTGTCAAACATGTTCTCGATATTCATCGATCACCGCCAAACCCGCCAAAAGGCATCGAAGTTGATACTGACATCGGGCATCGTTCGCCCGTTCTATGCAATAGGGCAACGCCTGTGGCTTTTGCCCGTAGCAGTTTAGCACACCACCAAACTAAAGCGACAAGACTCTCTGCCAGCGGCGCGTTTTTCAGGACGAACGCCGTTTAGAAACCGAATGCGCACGTAAGCTCCACGAATATTTGCGACAATGGGCGTCCAGGCAAGGCCCCGCGTTCGCGCAGCCGTGCAAGTCGCCACGGCAAGCTGCTTCACGCGTCACCAACTCTCCCCGCGCAAGAAAGGATCCCTACCATGCGCTTTATGCTTAACTGGCTCTTTACTTCGATCGCCATCGCGATCGCCACGTTCCTCGTCCCCGGCATCCAGCCCTTCGGTTTTGCCGAGGCCTGGGTCTGTTTCGCCTTCGTGGGACTGTTCCTGAACATCGTCGATTCGTTCGTCAAGCCGTTCCTGACGGTCATCTCGCTGCCGCTCACGATCATTACGCTGGGCATTTTCCAGCTTGTCGTCAACAGCTTTATGCTCGAGCTGGCCAGCTACCTGTCGGTCAATCTGCTGGGCGCGGGCATCTCCATCGCCGGCTTTGGATCGGCCTTTATGGGCAGCATCCTGGTATCCATCATGCGCAGTATTCTCGACAGCATCGCCGAGGGCTAGAGCTGTTCAATACGAACCGTCATATCGACCCAAAACAAAGGCCGCCCATCGCAAAAATGGGCGGCCTTCTTATTTGCCAAGTCTCAAAGGACGAGAGAATCTACCATTTCTACCCCGTCCCCAAATGCAGGTGTGGGTTAGATGACGTAGTCGTAGCCATGGTTGGGAGCGACAAGTTGATCGAGCGTCACGCCGTCGAGATAGTCGTTGATGAGCTTGTCCAGGTTCTTCCACACGTCGAGCGTGGGGCACTCATCCGAACGTGAGCAGCCCTTGCAGTCGCCATCCAGGCAGGCGACCGGCGCCAGGCTGCCCTCGGTCAGGCGCAAGATCTCGCCCACCGTGTACTGCTCGGGCGGGCGCGTGAGCACATAGCCGCCGCCCTTGCCACGCATACCCGAAAGCATGTTGGCGCGCACGAGCGTAGCCAAGATGTTCTCGAGATATTTCTCGGAAATCCCCTGTCGCGCCGCGATCTCTTTGAGCGGGATGCGACCGGCCGCCTGGTGCTCGGCCAGATCGACCATAACGCGCAGGGCATATCTGCCCTTAGTAGAAACCAACATGTATAGTGCTGCCTTTCGGTCATTTAGTCCGTAGAAATTCTAGCCGAAAAATTGGTTTTGAAAATACCCATTCCCGTCAAGATGGTTAATCGACTCGTAATAATCTTCTATTTCCTATTGCGTTACTAGGCTTTAGTGTCTACTATGCTTGCCAACAGCAAAACGAACAACCTATAAGGTTTGTGGGTTTCGCTGCTACACACACCGTAAAACCACACGGTATCCAGTCATTTGAACACTTTGGAGGTTCATCATGAGCAAGGTTTACACGTCCATCGATCAGCTTATCGGCCGCACCCCGCTCCTGGAGCTCACTCACTTTGAGGCCGATGAGGACCTCAAGGCCCGCGTGCTCGTCAAGCTGGAATACTTCAACCCCGCCGGATCCGTCAAAGACCGCGTCGCCAAGAACATGATCGACGAGGCCGAGAAGGCCGGCAAGCTCGTGCGCGGCGGCGACTACACCATCATCGAACCCACGAGCGGCAACACCGGCGTCGGCATCGCCTCGGTGGCGGCGGCTCGCGGCTACAAGGTGATCATCACCATGCCCGAGACCATGTCCGTCGAGCGCCGCAAGCTTATGCAGGCATATGGCGCACAGCTCGTGCTCACCGACGGTTCCAAGGGTATGAAGGGCGCCATCGCCAAGGCCGAGGAGCTGCAGAAGGAGACCCCCAACAGCATTATCGCCGGCCAGTTTGTGAACCCCGCCAACCCCACCATCCACAAGGCCACGACCGGTCCCGAGATCTGGGACGATACCGACGGCAAGGTCGACATCTTCGTCGCCGGCGTCGGCACCGGCGGCACCGTGACCGGCGTGGGTGAATTCCTCAAGGAGCAGAACCCCGAGATTCAGGTTGTCGCCGTCGAGCCCGCCACCTCCCCGGTACTCTCTAAGGGCCAAGCCGGCCCGCACAAGATCCAGGGTATCGGCGCCGGCTTTGTGCCCGACGTCCTCGACACCCAGGTCTATGACGAGATCATCCCCGTCGAGAACGACGACGCCTTTGCCACCGGCCGCGCCGTGGGCCACAAGGAGGGCGTGCTCGTGGGCATTTCGTCCGGCGCCGCCGTGTGGGCCGCGCTGCAGCTGGCCAAGCGCCCCGAGAACGAGGGCAAGACCATCGTGGCGCTGCTCGCCGACACCGGTGAGCGCTACCTGTCCACGGCACTGTTCCAGGACTAGAGCTTCTCGTTCTTAGAACGAGTCCAAGGCACGCCGGCCTTCCCTCTCTTCTGGCAGCCTGGGCTCATCCCAACAGGGCGTCCCACATGACACCCGAACTTGCTACAATGTCTGCGGCGCGGAACCAGCCTCCCGCGCCGCTTTTCTTTTTTGGCCACATGCCACCAAGGAGAACCTCCCCATGCACAACAAGCGCGTGCTCGTCGCCATGAGCGGCGGCGTCGATTCCAGCGTGACCGCGTATCTGCTCAAAAGTCAGGGTTACGAATGTGTCGGTGCCACCATGCGCCTCACCTGCCCCGCACCCGATCCCGCAACAGGCATGAGTAAGGTCGACCGCGATATCGCCGATGCAAAGGCCGTCGCCGAGCGCCTGGGGATACCCCATCACGTGCTCGACCTGCAGCAGACCTTCGACCGCAACGTGATCGAGCGCTTCGTGACTGCCTACCAGGAAGGACTGACGCCCAACCCGTGCATCATCTGCAACCGCCATATTAAGTTTGGCGCGTTGCTCGATGCAGCGCTCGATATGGGCTGCGACTACATCGCCACAGGTCACTACGCCAAAACGAGCCAGGCGTCCGACGGCACCTGGCAGCTGTACCGTGGCGAGGACCCCAAGAAGGACCAAAGCTACTTTTTGTATTCGCTTACGCAGGAGCGCCTGGCACGCACAATCTTTCCGCTGGCAGGCCTGGACAAGGAGCACGACGTGCGCCGCATTGCCGCCGAGCAGGGCTTCATCAACGCCAAGAAGGCCGAAAGCGAGGATATCTGCTTTATTCCAGACGGCGACTACGCGGGCTATATCGAGCACCGCTGCGGACATGCCGCTGCACCGGGCGACATTGTGTGGCGCGACGGCAGCGTGGTCGGACGCCATAACGGCGCGTTGCGCTATACCATCGGCCAGCGCAAGGGCTTGGGCGTCGCGATGGCGCATCCCGTGTATGTGACGGGCGTCGACACCGTCAACAACACCGTGCATCTGGGCGAGGCCGAGGACCTGACGGCCACAGCGCTCACGGCCAACGACTGGATCTGGAGCGCCCCCGCCGACCGCATGGAAGCAGAGCTCGATGCCGGTGGCATTCGCGTGGGCGCCAAGTACCGCTACCGTCAAAAGGACCAGGCAGCGACCCTTACACGCGGCGCAAACGGGCAGATGCTCTTGACCTTTGACGAGCCGCAACGAGCCATCGCCCCCGGCCAGGCCGCTGTAATCTATCGCGGCGACATCGTCCTGGGCGGCGGTACCGTCACGGCAGCCATCAAGTAGCCCCATCCCCTTCATAAGTTGCGGTGAAATAGGGACTGTTTAAGCGTTTAAAACCGCCAAACAGTCCCTATTTCACCGCAACGCACAAGAGCGCCCCTGCCGGCAACGTTATACCGGCTAGGACGCTCTTAACTTGCCACGCGCTATAAACTGTCTCTTATACACATCTCCGAGCCCACGAGACCGTACTAGATCTCGT
>URSP01000085.1:0-7270 GCA_900550515.1 uncultured Collinsella sp.
TCGACACCGCCGAGTTCGCGATCCCCGGCCTTGACGACGAGTTCCGCGTCATCGTCTCCCCGTGGATTCTGACGGTGCTCGTGACCGACCGCCTGGCTCGCTACTACGAGACGGTCACCAAGCACAACCTCAAGTATCGTCGCTACTATCACCAGTTCGACTACTAAAAAACGGGTGCGGGAACGTGCCGGGCTATTGAGAGGAACACAGAATGAGACAGTACATCATCGCCAGCCATGCGCACTTCGCCACCGGCATCAAGGAGAGCGTCGAGCTGCTCTCGGGCGCTCGCGACAACGTCCACGATCTTTCGATGTTCGTCGATGGCCGCATGGACGTGGCCGAGGAGGCCCAAAAACTGCTGGCAGGCATGTCTGCCGACGATGATGTCGTTGTCTGCACCGACCTCTTTGGCGGTAGCGTTAACAACGAGTTCACCAAGATCGTCCAGACGCGTCCCCGCACGTACCTCGTTACCAACATGAACCTTCCTCTGCTCATCCAGCTGCTGTTCTCTGACGAGTCGGCGCCGGTTGAGGAGACGATTCGCGCCATCGTCGCTGCGGACGATACGCGCGTGAAGTTTGTCAACGATCTTTTGGTCGATGACGAGGAGGAGGAAGAGTTCTAATCCGCAGCACCTACTGACACGCCGTATGACGGCACAAGACCTTTGGGGGGTCACATTATGATTCAGCTACTTCGCGTTGACCATCGCCTGCTTCATGGCCAGGTCGCAGTTTCCTGGGTTCAGGGCCTTGGCTCCAACTGCATCTTCTGCGTGGGCGATAAGGTCGCTAACGACCCGTTGTGGAAGACGACGCTCAAGATGGGCAAGCCTGCCGGCTGCAAGCTCGTCATCAAAGATATGGAGCATGCAATCGAAGCTATCAACTCGGGCGTGACCGACAAGTACAAGATGATCATCTGCGTCGCCACTATCGCTGAGGCAAAGCAGCTTGTTGAGGGCTGCCCGCAGATCAAGTCGGTCAACCTGGGCAACACCAAGCCCAAGGACGAGAAGCGTCCCGACGCTCGTCAGGTCTCTCGTCAGATCTTCCTGACCGCGGCCGAGGAAGCCGATGTGCGCGAGATGCTGGATCGTGGCGTTGAGGTCGAGATTCGACCCCTGGCCGATGACCCCAAGGTCGACTGCGCCAGCGTGCTCTAGGCGTTCAATTTCGAAGAGTCTGAGCTCTTCGTAGTGTCCTATATGGAAAGGGGGATGTATGCTTACCCAAGCAATCCTCATCGGACTTATCGCCGCATTTGGTAAGTTCGACTGCCAGCTCGGTACGCTCTACGCGTTCCGCCCCATCGTCCTGTGCCCGCTCGTGGGCCTGGTGCTGGGGGACCTGCAGACTGGTCTTGCCGTCGGCGCCAGCCTGGAGCTGCTGTTCATGGGTTCGGTTTCCATCGGCGCCTACGTGCCGCCTAACGAAACCATCGGCGGCGTGCTCGCCTGCGCGTTTGCCATTCAGCTCGGTCAGGGTACCGAGACGGCCATCGCGCTCGCCATGCCCATCGCTGTCCTTTCGCTGACGATCGGCAACATTACTAGTGCCTTGTTCACCGTGTTTGTCGATATGGCAGACAGGTTCGCCCTCAAGGGAAACCTTAAAGGCATTTACGCCGTTCATTGGGGCATGGGTCTTTGGGGCTGCCTTGAGTATTTCCTGCTGTGCGGCGGCGCCTTCTATCTGGGCTCCGATGCCATCCAGGGCCTGCTCGACTTCGTCCCGTCCTTCATCATTGATGGTTGCGGCGTTGCCGCCAACATCCTGCCGGCCATGGGCTTCGCCATGCTCGGCCGCCTGGTGCTCACCAAGCAGCTCGTGCCCTTCTACTTCCTGGGCTTCCTGCTGTGCTCCTACGCCAACGTGCCCGTCCTGGGCGTCGCCCTGATCGCCATCATCATCGGCATCGACAAGTTCGACCTGCTCGGCCTGGGCGGAGCCCAGCCCCAGCTCTCCGCGGAAGGGGATGAGGACGATGACTTCTAGTCCCGAGAACAAGATCACGCGCTCCGACCTCGTCAAGAGCGCCGTCAACGTCGGCGCCCTGGGCATGGAGTTCTCCTGGACCTACTACAAGCAGATGAACATCGCCTTCTGCCTGATGGTCGCCAACATGCTCAAGAAGATCTACGCCGGCCGCCCCGACGACTACGCCGCGGCCCTGCACCGCCACTGCGCGTTCTTCAACATCACCGTCCAGTTCGCCCCGTTCGTCGGCGGCATCGCGATGGCCATGGAGGAGAAGGTCGCCCGCGGCGAGATCGAGCCCGAGAGCGTCAACGACGTCAAGGCCGCCCTCATGGGCCCGCTGTCCGGCATCGGCGACTCCATCTTCCTGTCGACGCTGCGCGTGGTCGCCGCCGCGGTGGGCATCAGCCTGTGCCAGGCCGGCAACCCCTTCGGCCCCATCGCCTTCCTGCTCATCTACAACGTCCCCGGCTTCGCGCTGCGCATCTGGGGCGCCGTCAAGGGCTACGAGCTTGGCGTGGGCTTCCTGGACGAGGCCCAGAGGACCGGCCTCATGCAGAAGATCATGACCTGCGTGGGCATCGTGGGCGTCATGGTCGTGGGCGCCATGTGCAAGGACATGTTCTGGGCCAGCATCCCGGTGGCCATCGGCTCGGGCGAGGACGCCCAGACCCTCCAGGACATCCTGGACGGCATCATGCCCGGCATGCTCGGCATGATCGCCTTCTGGCTGTACTACTGGCTGCTGTCCAAGAAGATCAACCCCATGGTGCTGATCGTGGCCACCATGGTCGTGGGCATCATCGGCGCGTTCTTCGGCGTGCTGGCGTAGGTTCCTGCGTTTTATTCTGCCCCCAAGGGAAACGGCGACCCGTTGCGGTCGCCGTTTTTTATTACCGAAAGTTAGCTGGAGGTGCTTCGTGATTCGATCTGACAATCCACCCGATAATGGCGTGAGCGGGGCGATGTATCTATTTGGCACGGCGCTCTTGTGGAGTTTTATCGGCATCCTCGTTCGCGCCAATTCGCAGTCAGCTCTTTTGATCGGTGCCGTTACGGCAATATTTATGGCGCTCTTTATCCTGCTCGTCGGTAGGCCCGTCCTCCGCGTCAGCCGTCTTATTGTCCTTGTGGCCGTCTGCAACTTCGTGACGGGCACCACGTTTAACTTTGCCAACCAGCTCACGACGGTCGGCAACGCGATCGTTCTGCAGTACACCTCGATGATTTTTGTTATCGTGTATCAGTCGCTCGCAACTCGCACGTTGCCCTCGCCTGCGAAGATTGCCTCCGTGTTGGTTGCTTTTACGGGTATGGGACTTTTCTTTTTAGGCGATTTGAGCGCCGAGGGCATGCTCGGCAACCTGCTTGCCGTCATTTCGGGAGCCACCTTTGGGCTGTGTTTCTTTTTAAACTCTCGCCCCGATGCGTCGCCCATGGTGTCCTCGCTCATCTCCTGCGGCATCTCGATACTGCCGATCGTCTATTTTGCCGGCGACCTAGGCTCCGTAAAACCCTTTGAGTGGGGGCTTATGCTGGTGCATGGCCTTTTTTGCAGCGGCCTTGCGAGTGTGCTGTATGCCAAGGGGATTGCGCGCACTAACGCGTTTGCGGCCAACTTGGTTTGCATGAGCGAGGTCGTGCTCGCTCCCTGCTGGTCGGCGCTCCTCTTTGGCGAGGTCTTTCGCTGGAACGAGTTTTTGGGCGCGGCGATAATCGTTTTGGTGATTGTAGGCAACTTGGCATACGATGCCTTTGGCGATGGCTTTCTGGTGGCGCTTGTCCGCCATCGAAACAAAGAGCGCGCCTGATGGGATACGTCTGCCGTTTACGGTAAAAAACACCCCGCTGAGCGAGTGGTATTAAATAGTAAGAACCTGCATATCTATAATTGGTATCAAATCATTTGTGCCTGGCATAGGTGTTAACAGCACACCAGGTACGCTTCGGGCCGTGTGGTCGAGTTTCCGGATTGATATCAACAGCGCGCGCGACGGTGACCGGCTATGACTCGAGATTTCCTATTTTGGAGGAACCATGCTTACCCAAGCAATCCTCGTCGGCTTAGTCGGAGCGTTTGGAGGCCTCGACTACCAGCTCGGCACCCTCTACGCGTTCCGCCCCATCGTCCTGTGCCCGCTCGTGGGCCTGGTGCTGGGGGACCTGCAGACTGGTCTTGCCGTCGGCGCCAGCCTGGAGCTGCTGTTCATGGGTTCGGTTTCCATCGGCGCCTACGTGCCGCCTAACGAAACCATCGGCGGCGTGCTCGCCTGCGCGTTTGCCATTCAGCTCGGTCAGGGTACCGAGACGGCCATCGCGCTCGCCATGCCCATCGCTGTCCTTTCGCTGACGATCGGCAACATTACTAGTGCCTTGTTCACCGTGTTTGTCGATATGGCAGACAGGTTCGCCCTCAAGGGAAACCTTAAAGGCATTTACGCCGTTCATTGGGGCATGGGTCTTTGGGGCTGCCTTGAGTATTTCCTGCTGTGCGGCGGCGCCTTCTATCTGGGCTCCGATGCCATCCAGGGCCTGCTCGACTTCGTCCCGTCCTTCATCATTGATGGTTGCGGCGTTGCCGCCAACATCCTGCCGGCCATGGGCTTCGCCATGCTCGGCCGCCTGGTGCTCACCAAGCAGCTCGTGCCCTTCTACTTCCTGGGCTTCCTGCTGTGCTCCTACGCCAACGTGCCCGTCCTGGGCGTCGCCCTGATCGCCATCATCATCGGCATCGACAAGTTCGACCTGCTCGGCCTGGGCGGAGCCCAGCCCCAGCTCTCCGCGGAAGGGGATGAGGACGATGACTTCTAGTCCCGAGAACAAGATCACGCGCTCCGACCTCGTCAAGAGCGCCGTCAACGTCGGCGCCCTGGGCATGGAGTTCTCCTGGACCTACTACAAGCAGATGAACATCGCCTTCTGCCTGATGGTCGCCAACATGCTCAAGAAGATCTACGCCGGCCGCCCCGACGACTACGCCGCGGCCCTGCACCGCCACTGCGCGTTCTTCAACATCACCGTCCAGTTCGCCCCGTTCGTCGGCGGCATCGCGATGGCCATGGAGGAGAAGGTCGCCCGCGGCGAGATCGAGCCCGAGAGCGTCAACGACGTCAAGGCCGCCCTCATGGGCCCGCTGTCCGGCATCGGCGACTCCATCTTCCTGTCGACGCTGCGCGTGGTCGCCGCCGCGGTGGGCATCAGCCTGTGCCAGGCCGGCAACCCCTTCGGCCCCATCGCCTTCCTGCTCATCTACAACGTCCCCGGCTTCGCGCTGCGCATCTGGGGCGCCGTCAAGGGCTACGAGCTTGGCGTGGGCTTCCTGGACGAGGCCCAGAGGACCGGCCTCATGCAGAAGATCATGACCTGCGTGGGCATCGTGGGCGTCATGGTCGTGGGCGCCATGTGCAAGGACATGTTCTGGGCCAGCATCCCGGTGGCCATCGGCTCGGGCGAGGACGCCCAGACCCTCCAGGACATCCTGGACGGCATCATGCCCGGCATGCTCGGCATGATCGCCTTCTGGCTGTACTACTGGCTGCTGTCCAAGAAGATCAACCCCATGGTGCTGATCGTGGCCACCATGGTCGTGGGCATCATCGGCGCGTTCTTCGGCGTGCTGGCGTAAGGGCCCGGCTGCATAGATTTTCGTTGCAACCTGGAAAGGGGATGGAGCAGGCCTATGCTCTCCATCCCCTTTTTGTATAGAAGGAGTTCGTATGTTCGCGAAGGGTCGCGAAGCAATGCGCCTGACGCCGGCAGAGGTCAGGCTGATTCTTATTGAGTCCCTGCAGTGGTGCGCCAACAACGCGGTCTACTTTTTGGGGCTTATCGGTGCGGCCACGTATGATCTGGCCGGCACGGCCTTTTTGGTTGCCGCCATTACGCTCGCGCGCAATCTTATGACGTCGGTGGGCAATATGGTGTCGGGCTCGGTCATCGATCGCTTTGGACCGCGCCGGACGTCGTTTGTGACGTGCGTGATTACGGCAGTGCTATCGCTTGGCGTGGGGTTAGCGCCGTTGTCTGTCCCCGGGCTTGTGTTTGCCGCGTGCGTCTTGGGACTTGCGGGCGGCTTTATCAACACCTGCACGCATGCGTTTCCGGGATACCTGGAGTCGACCACCGAGGGTCGTACCCGCGTGAACGGCCTCATGGTGTTCTACAGCAATATCGCCTATACCGCTGGCCCGCTGCTCGGCGGTGCCATCGTGAGCTGTTTTGCCACGCAATCGGTTTATCTGCTCATGGCGGGCATGATGGGTGTGGCGGCCGTGCTCTCCTTGGGCTGTCACGAGTGTGTTGCTCCCGCAAAAGGGGAGAAGCCGAAGGGCGGTATTCTGGGCGGCATGGCCGAGGGTGCGCGACTTACGTTTCGCGACCACGACTTGCGCCTCATCTTTATCTCGGGCTTTTTGGGTTTCTTTGCGTTTGGCGCGTTCGATTCGCTGGAGTCGTTGTTCTACCGTGATGTACTCAACGTGGATATCGTCTGGCTGGGCTGGTTGTCCTCGGTCGTGGGCCTCACTTCCTCGGTGGGTGCGTTCATCCTGACCAAGCTTTCTGCTCGCCATGTCAACCTGCGATTGCTGCTCGGCGCGCTCATGGCCGTGGGCATTGGGTCCATGGTGTACGTGGGCACCGATATGCTGGGGGTCGCGATTATCGGTCAGGCGATTAACGGTCTGGCCTGGGGGTTCCTGGAGCCGCTGCAGATGATCTTGATTCAGGAGCGTGCCGACATCAAATACCTGGGGCGCATTACCGGCTTTGTGCGTTTTGGCCTGATGAGCGCCGGCGTGCTGCCGCTGCTGGCGGCTCCTTTTTTGGCGGAGGCTTTGGGCGTCCAAGCGGTGCTATTTGGGGCATCGACCATTATTGCGCTGGTAGGAACGCTGTTCTTTGTCACACAAGGGAGGCGCCAGAGGTGTTAGCTATACATTCAATTCTAATTTAATACCACTCACCAGAGAATTTCGACCGTTCACCGAGGATTGGAACAGATTGATAAGTGGTATTAAAAACACCTTAGGTGTATGTCTATAATTGGTATCGAAAAGAAACGCGATGTATAGAGTCGCGTGCAGGACAGAAAGGAAAAGCCATGAAGGAAACCGAGAAGATCGAGATCATGCACTTTAGCCAGGAGGGCTATCTCGAGGACGGCAAGAACGTCTATGAGACCGGCAAGAAGATGATCGAGCTCGCCGACAAGGTCGCCGACGAGGGCTACGACGCCGTGTTCCTGATGGGCGTCGGCGGCACCTGGGACGAGCTCATGCAGCTCG
>URSP01000086.1:0-7214 GCA_900550515.1 uncultured Collinsella sp.
AGCCCAGGTCGTCGGCATGGTCGAGCACCTGCTCGTACTCCTCGCGCGTCACGGCACGCGCCAGGTCGCCGCCCTGCTCGCGCATGAGGGCATTGGGCGTGTACTGGTTCATGACCGAGATCGGCACATCGCCCACCGTCTGCCACACCAGGTCCAGTACGCGACACGAATCGTCCGCATGCCCCGGCAGCACCAGGTGACGCACGATCATGCCGCGCTTCATGAGCCCGTCCTCGTCCACCAGCTCTCCCCCGCGGCGCTCGATCTCGCGCGCCATCTGCGCCAGGCCCGACACGGCCACGCGCGGGTAATCCTTAATGTGGGAAAGCGACTGCGCAAGCCCCGCATCGGCATATTTAAAGTCGGTGAGCCACACATCGACCAGATCACCCAGGGCCGCCACGGCACTCGCCCGCTCATAGCCACTCGTGTTGTAGACGATCGGAATGGCCAGCCCGCGCTCCCGTGCCGCGGCAATCGCGGCCGGCAGCAGATGCGCATAATGCGTCGCCGTCACCAGATTGATGTTGTTGGCACCCTGGTCCTGCAGCTCTAGCATGATCTCTACCAAGCGCTCGGGCGTAATCTCTAGACCGAAATTGCCCGTCGAGATCTCATGGTTCTGGCAGTAAATACACTTGAGCGAACAGCCGCTAAAGAAGATCGTCCCCGAACCGGCTTCGCCCGAGATGGGCGGCTCCTCCCACATGTGAAGTGCCGCGCGGGCCACCTTGAGCGTGTCGTCGGCACCGCATGCGCCACGCGCATGCTCTTCGCGCGCCGCACCGCAACGGCGCGGACACAAATGGCAGGCGGGCGAAAAAAGTTCGGTCAACGACGTCGACATGAAACCATGCTCCAAAACAACGATTTAGCAGCTCAAACGTAAAGGCTCGGACCGCGCAGGCGGCTCCGTCCTTAAGGCGTCGTAATCGTCCGACACGATTTTTGTAATGTCAAGACTGGAATCCACAAAGTGCCGCTTTATGATGTAGGTATTCCGCCCCCCGCGGAGCAACTGGGTGAACCGTCGCGTTTATTTAGGGAGCCCACACAGTCGTACCTAGTACAGGTATCCTTCGTTGTTAAGGACGCTGGAACAGTCGATGAGGGCACCCACCTGTTTTAGGTGGGTTCATTTTCGTAACGTGGGGGGTGGTTTTCTTTTGCCGAAAATCGCCATTACAGTCCATATGGATCCCCGCCGGCATCCCGACAAGCCATCGACAACATCCCAATATCTGGTAAGCGCGTGATTATCGCTGCGTGCAATTACATGCACCCCCCTTGGTCGAGTATTATGGTTCGGCTATGCCCTTTGCGCATGGCGTTCTTCTGACCTTTTCCTTCGACGCTTGGCGGTTTTTAGATTCATGGCTTCATCCCCGAGCTACATACCGTACCTATGCGTGGCAGCGGCGGCCTTTATCACGACCTTCCTCGCGGTGCCCCTGGTCAAGCGCTTGGCAATTAAACTCGATGCCGTCGACTATCCTTCTAAGCGCCGCATCAACACCAAGCCCATCCCGCGTTTGGGCGGAACGGCGGTGTTTTTGGGCCTGGTAGTTGCCTGCATTGTGCAAATCCTAGGCACCTGGCACCTAGGCTGGCCACCCGTCCTGGTGCCGCACCCGCGCCTTCACATTAGCTATCCCATGCTGGCGCTCTCCTTTACCGTCATCTTTGCGACCGGCGCTATCGACGACGTCTTCCAGCTCAAGCCCAAGCAAAAGCTGGCCGGACAGGTCCTCGCCGCGCTCATCGCCTGTATCGGCGGCCTAAAAATCGGCGTCATCGTCAACCCGTTTGCCCCCGGCGAGATCATGCTCGGATGGCTCGCCTACGCCATCACCGTAATCTATCTGGTGGCATTCACCAACATCATTAACCTCATCGACGGCCTCGACGGCTTGGCCACGGGCATCTGCGGCATTGCCTCGTTCACCATGTTTTCGATGGCCGTTCTCTCGGGCCGCATCGACGCCGCCGCGCTCTCCATTGCGCTCTTTGGCGCCTGTCTGGCCTTTTTGCGCTACAACTTCAACCCCGCAAGCATCTTCTTGGGCGACTCGGGGTCGCTGCTTCTGGGCTTTGCACTGGGCTCCATCTCGCTGCTCAACGTGAGCCGCACCGCCGCGCTCACCTCGCTTATCATCCCGCTCATCGTTGCCGGCGTGCCCATCATCGACACGTTTAGCGCCATCCTGCGCCGCAGGCGTGCCCACATTAGCATCGGGCAGGCCGACAAGGGCCACATCCACCACCGCCTAATCCAAGAAGGCTACAACCAAAAACAGGCCGTGCTGCTCATCTATGCCTGGTGCATCATGCTTTCGGCCGGCGCCGCCGCGATTAACCAGGTCGAGGTGCCCATGCGTGTGCTCATCTTTACCGTGCTCGCCATTGGCTCGGCGGCCTTTGCCAAACATCTACATCTGTTTGAGCCCGTGCTGCGCCACCATTACAACAAGCGCACGCACGAGGACGAGCTCGTCACCCCCGACGACCCCGCCTTTAAGCAGGAGGAGCAGGCAGCCGAGGAGCGCAAAGAAGAGCGCCACCACAAGCTCTAGGGCAAGCTGCCGAGGATGTGCCAAGGCACCGTTAGCCAAGCGCGGCCGCGCCGCACCCATCGCACATACCGCACCACGCGCGTCCCTCTCCCGCCCCTCGCCTACTTACGCACCACCCCTCCAATAAACGCGTTATCATCTTGACCCATGAACATACGTTAGGAGCAATCATGCCAAACGAGAACAGCTACGAAGTCGCGCTGCAAAAGAGCAACGCCATTCGCGAGGGCTTGGCAAAGACGCCCGAGAAGTTCACCATGCTCACCGGCGACCGCCCGACCGGACGCTTGCACCTGGGTCACTACTTCGGCACCCTCAAGGGCCGCGTTGAGCTGCAGAACATGGGCGCCAAGACCAACGTGCTCATCGCCGACTACCAGGTCATCACCGACCGCGACACCACCGAGCATATCCAGGACAACGTGTACAACATGGTCATGGACTACCTTGCCTGCGGCATCGACCCCGACAAGACCATGATCTACGCGCACTCCGCCGTGCCCGCCGCGAACCAGCTCATGCTGCCGTTCCTGTCGCTGGTGTCCGAGGCCGAGCTAGCGCGCAACCCCACGGTCAAGGCCGAGATGGAGGCCTCGGGCCACGAGCTCACCGGCCTTCTGCTCACCTACCCGGTGCACCAGGCCTGCGACATCCTGTTCTGCAAGGGCAACGTCGTGCCCGTCGGTCGCGACCAGCTGCCGCACATCGAGCTCACCCGCACCATCGCACGCCGCTTTAACAACCGCTACGGCAAGGTATTTCCCGAGGTCGAAGCGCTGCTGTCCGAGACCCCGCTGCTGCCCGGCCTTGACGGTCGCAAGATGAGCAAGAGCTACGGCAACGCCATCAATATTTCGATGACCGCCGAGGAGACGGCCAAGCGCATCAAGAAGAGCCAGACCGACTCCGAGCGCATGATCACGTTTGATCCCGAGAACCGCCCCGGTGTGTCCGGCCTGCTTTCGACGGCCGCCATCTGCACTGGTCGTTCCGAGGTCGAGATTGCCGAGGAGATCGGCATGGGCGGCTCCGGCCAGCTCAAGAAGTATGTGACCGAGGCCGTCAACGAGTACTTCGCCCCGATCCGTGAGCGTCGCCAGCGCTATGAGAACGATCTGGATTACGTCAAGGACGTGCTGCACGAGGGCAATCGCCGTGCCAACGAGATCGCCGAGCAGACCCTGGCAGAGGTTCAGGACGCCATGGGCATGGTGTACTAGGCAAAGCGCTTTCGCACAACATAGACGGTGAGATTAGATTTCTCCCCGAAACAGGAACAGGCCCGCTGGCAGTTAGTTGCCAGCGGGCCTGTTCCCGAAGTACACCGTTGAATCGCACAGAGGGGAGGAATGCGAATCAAACTCAACAGGGCAGGCTTTTTCATCGCCTATTGCCTGCTCCGTTGCTGAAACCAATATAGTTCACCATGGTTTACTTTCTGGCGAGAATAAACGCCAACACATCGTCTCCATAAGTTAACTCCGGTAAACCTACAACGTAAAACCACCACAAAGGGGACAGGCACCTTTGTGGTGGTTTTGGCCACGGCAGAGCCGCTAGAGCCCTGCTGGCCAGCGACAGGCGACCAAGTCGACGTGCATGGGGTCGACAAACGTCACGCCCTCCCCCAGCAATAGTTCGCGCTGAGCATCGGGGCCGCCAAACGCAAAGCCCTCGCAAATGCGGCCATCGGCAAACACCACGCGGTGACAGGGAATCTCGCCGGGGCGCGGATTGCTATGCAGGGCATACCCCACGTACCGCGCACTTCGTGGACGACCGGCAAGCAGCGCCACCTGACCATACGTGGCGACCATCCCCTCAGGGATCTGCTCGACTACCTCGTACACCCGCTCAAAAAAGCCCTCAGACGCCATTGCTCGCTCCCTTCCACCCGGAAAAGCATAAACCACCACAAAGGTGCCTGTCCCCTTTGTGGTGGTTTTGACCGGATAGCTAGTTGGCGGGGCGGAAGAAGGCTACGGCTACGGCGCCGGGACCCACATGGGTGCCGATAGTGGCGCCGATGGTATGGACGGGAAGCTCGCTTTCGGCATGACCGGCCCACAGCGCCGCACTGTCCTCGATATATTTCTTGAGCACCGCGTCCGAAAGACCCGTATAGCCGAGCGCCAGCGGCATGGAGAAGTCGACGCCGCCCGCCTGCTCGACCTTCTGGTTCAACAGGTTTCGACCGTTTTTGGAACCGCGCGCCTTGCCCAACTGCACGATGAGGCCGTCCTCGGCGGCCACGACCGGCTTCACGTTGAGCAGCGTACCCACGGCGCCGGCCGCAGCAGACAGACGGCCTCCGCGCACCAGGTACTCCAGCGTCTCGAGCAGGCCGATAACCACCACACGGTCGCGCACGGCCTCGACAGCCGCCGCGATCTGGGCCGCGCTACGGCCCTCGTCCACCAAGCGCAGCGCATACTCGACCAGGACGCGCTCGCCCAGGGTAACGTTGTTGCTGTCTACCACGAACACGTCGCCGCCCGGTGCCTCGGCAAGTGCGGTACGGGCACTCTGGTTGGTGCCCGAAAGCTTAGCGCCCACGGTAATAATCACAGCCTCATCGCCGGCTTCACGAACCTCGGCGATAGCCTGCGAAAACGCGTACGGGTTGACCTGGCCGGTCTTGGGCAGCTCATCGCGCTCCACGAGCATCTCGTAAAAGCGCTGATGATCGATGTCGACGCCATCCATGTACACATCGGTGCCAAAGGTGACGGACAGCGGCAAAACGGCCAGTGCCGGGTGCTCCGCCGGCGACATATCGCTTGCGGAATCGGTAATAATGCGGACGGACATAGCGAATCCTTTCTTGCGCAGGTCCCGCGCAGGGAATTTTGACAGCAAGGCCCCGGCACGGTATACGCGCTCAAACAGGACTATGCAGTTGTTAATTGGAAGCAAAAGCCTTGGTGGCCCTACAGCTCGCGCAGGGTGTTAAGAATCGTACGCAGCGACGCATACATCTGCTCACGCTGCTCCACGCCCATAGCCTTGCCGGTGGTGTCGAGCACCTCGCGAATAATGCGATCGGCCTCGTTCATGCTCTCGCCGCCCAACGTAGTCAGGCGAACCGGGGCGCGATACTTAACGGCGGCATCGGCCGAATCGTCGACCTCGACGTAGCCGCCCTCCTCCAGATGCGCCAGCGTGCGCGAGACGGCAGCGCGGGTCACGCCAGCCATGCGGGCGAGGTCGGCACCAGTCAGACCGTCCTTGCTGCGCTCAAGATAGTACAGGCACATAATGTCGGAGCCCTTAAGGCCCAGCCTTGCGCCCTCAGATGTCTTAATGCGCTGGATCTCCTTGTAGAGTCCGCTGATCAGTCCGACAAAGTCCTCGAAACGTGTCTCGTCGCTCTGCTGCATGGGAGACGACCGCCTTTCGCTTGCATAATGCTAACGGGTAAACATCTTAACCGCATGCGCGAACCCCCATACCCAAATATCCCAATTGTTAACCCATCAACATAAAAACCACCACAAAGGGGACAGGCACCTTTGTGGTGGTCTGGGGCATCAATAGGTTCTAGGCGCCGCTACAGCTCCACGCAGGGATTGTCGCGGGTCACAAGCGTCTTAACGACAACAGTCGCTCCCAGATAGCGCTCGAGCAAATCGGCAAGACGGTCGATGGCAGCCTGGCAGTCCCCCATGCGCTCGGGCTCTACGCACTCAATCGCCAGGAACGCGTCGGCCGAATCGTCGGACAGGGCCGTTCGCACGCCGTCGCGCCAGTTCCAGCAGCGGCATACGGCGCCCGCATCGTCGATGTAGGCGAGCTCGCCGGGCAGTGTCGGGTCATCCGCTTCCTCGCCGAGCGGCAAGAACGCATCGCCACCATCGGTCACCTTCAAGCGAAGATCTCCCTCAATCGCATGCAGGTCCTCGCCTCCCACGGGCAGCGCGTAGGTCAGCGACACCGTGTTATAGATGTCCACCGCGGGCGTAATGTGGCCCACCGGCTTGCCGTTGAGCACGCGTTTGAGCAGGTTCTCGATTGAGCAACGCGCGCCTTTCTTGGTCTTGAACAGACGATAGGCCTCGCGCCATGCCTTGACCGGCGCGTTCTCGCTGATAGTATCGCTGGTCAGATGACGCTCCGCATCGATATTGGCGCGGTCGAGCAACGCCGCAATCGCATCCACGTCCTCTTGAGGAATCTGAGCCGCTGGCTTCATGCCCTCCACGACCACAACACCGACCGCTGCCTGCGGAAACAGCTCCCAAAATGAATCCTCGGCAATAAAGCTCTTCATACATGCTCCCTTCACGATTCGCCCCACGCGAGCGCCTAAACAAAAAGCGCTCTTACAACGGCCACCTTCAAAGTCCTACGGTGCCGTCACAAGAGCGCTTGCGCTGTCCCCATCCGGAGAAGGAGACGATATGTCAGTCGTATTGTAACCCGAGTCATCCGCGCGAGCAAAACCACCATAAAGGTGCCTGTGCCCCTTTATGGTGCTTTTGGGTCTGAGGCGACGCTAGTGGCGAAGTCCCAGCAGCCCGCGACCGCGATGACGGGCGTCGGCGGGCACATGAGCGTGCGGGCCGGCGGCCTTGACGGACTCGGGCAGGTGCGAGTACTTCTTCTCGAAGTTCTCCTCGAACATCACCGCCAGGTTGTGCG
>URSP01000087.1:0-7068 GCA_900550515.1 uncultured Collinsella sp.
AGCAGCCTCTGGGCGGCAAGGCCCAGTTCGGCGGCCAGCGCTTCGGCGAGATGGAAGTTTGGGCACTGTACGCGTACGGTGCGTCCAACGTCCTGCAGGAGATCCTGACCGTCAAGTCCGACGATACCGTGGGCCGCGTCAAGACCTACGAGTCCATCGTCAAGGGCGAGAACGTCCCGGTTCCGGGTATCCCCGAGTCCTTCAAGGTTCTCGTCAAGGAGATTCGCTCCCTCGCACTGGATATCGAGCCCATGCACGATGCCGACGAGGACGCCTCCGCCCCTGTGACCGCCGAGGAGACCTCCGCTCTCGACGACCTGGCTGCGCTCGCCGGCGTTGACGCCGACGTCGAGGCCGAGGATGCCGAGACCGCCGAGGCACCCGAGGCTGTCGCCGCCACGACCACTGATAAGGAGTAGTTGACTGTGGCAGATTTCGAAGCTACTGATTTTGACTCGGTAAAGATCTCCCTTGCCTCCGCCGACCAGATCCGTTCCTGGTCGCACGGTGAGGTCAAGAAGCCGGAGACCATCAATTACCGTACCCTCAAGCCCGAGAAGGACGGCCTGTTCTGCGAGAAGATCTTCGGTCCCGCCAAGGACTGGGAGTGCTCCTGCGGTAAGTACAAGGGCATCCGCTTTAAGGGCATCGTCTGCGAGCGCTGCGGCGTCGAGGTCACCTCGGCCAAGGTGCGTCGCGACCGCATGGGCCACATCGAGCTCGCCGCTCCCGTGTCCCACATCTGGTACTTCAAGAGCCCCACGAGCTTCCCGATGAGCCGTATGCTCGACATCAAGTCCAAGGACCTCGAGAAGGTTCTGTACTTTGCCAGCTACATCATCACCGAGGTTGACTACGAGGCTCGCGAGGCCGACGCCGACGACCTGCGCGAGGAGCTCGCCGCCGATTTGGAAGAGATCGATGCCGAGTGCGCCCGCCAGATCGAGTCCCTCAAGGAGCAGGGCGACCCCGAGAACTTTGACGAGTTCTCCGACGAGGAGCCGCTGACCCCCGAGGAGATCGCCTCTGGCATCGTCGACATCGAAGAAGAGTGCAAGGACGAGAAGCAGCTCCGCACGGACGCCTTCAACGCCTTCATGAAGCTCAGCGAGCGCGACCTCATTTCCGATGAGCCGCTGTTCCGTGAGATGACCCGCTACTACTCCATGTACTTCAAGGGTGGCATGGGTGCCGAGGCCGTCCGCGACCTGCTCGCTGCCATCGACCTCCCCTCCGAGGCCGAGAAGCTCAAGGCCATCATCGCCGACGAGGACTCCCAGAAGCAGAAGCGCGAGAAGGCCGTTAAGCGCCTCGAGGTCGTTGACGCCTTCCTGAAGGGCGGTAACAGCCCCGCGAACATGATCCTGGACGTCATCCCGGTCATTCCGCCCGATCTGCGCCCGATGGTCCAGCTCGACGGTGGCCGCTTCGCCGCGTCCGACCTCAACGACCTGTATCGTCGCGTGATCAACCGTAACAACCGACTCAAGCGCCTGCTCGACCTGGACGCCCCCGCGATCATCGTGAACAACGAGAAGCGCATGCTCCAGGAGTCCGTGGACGCCCTGTTCGACAACGGCCGTCGTGGTCGCCCGGTCTCTGGCCGTGGCGGTCGCCCGCTCAAGTCGCTCGCCGAGGCCCTCAAGGGCAAGCAGGGTCGTTTCCGTCAGAACCTGCTGGGTAAGCGTGTCGACTACTCCGGCCGTTCGGTTATCGTTACCGACCCCAAGCTGCTGCTGCACCAGTGCGGTCTGCCCAAGACCATGGCACTGGAGCTCTTCAAGCCCTTCGTCATGAAGCGCCTGGTCGAGCTTGGCAAGGTCGAGAACATCAAGGGCGCCAAGCGCGCTATCGACCGCGGTGCCACCTTTGTGTGGGATATCCTCGAAGAGGTCATCGACGGCCGCGTCGTGCTGCTCAACCGTGCACCGACCCTGCACCGTCTGTCCATCCAGGCCTTTGAGCCGGTGCTGGTCGAGGGCAAGGCTATCCACCTGCATCCGCTGGTCTGCTCGCCCTTCAACGCCGACTTCGACGGTGACCAGATGTCTGTCCACGTGCCGCTGTCCAGCCAGGCTCAGGCCGAGGCCCGCGTGCTCATGCTCTCTGCGAACAACCTGCGCTCGCCGGCATCCGGCAAGCCGGTTAACATCCCTTCGCAGGACATGATCATCGGTGTGTACTACCTCACCCAGGTTCGCGAGGGTCTGCCGGGCGAGAACCACGTGTTCTCGAGCTTCGACGACGCGCTGCATGCCTATGACTGCCGTTCCGAGGTCGACATGCAGGCCAAGATCCAGGTCCGCGTGTCCGCTGCCGATGCTAACGTCATCAACGAGGACGGCACCCGTATCTTCCGCGTCAAGAACGGCAAGAACGAGTTCGTCGACTACGACGTCACCGGCAACAAGACCGCGCGCTTCGAGACCTCTATCGGCCGCATCATCTTCAACCGCCAGTGCCTGCCCGAAGACTATGAGTTCATGAACTACAAGATGGTCAAGGGCGACGTGGCCAAGCTGGTTGCGGACTGCTGCGATCGTTACCCCGAGGCCAAGGTCGGCCCGATCCTCGACGCCATCAAGTACTCCGGCTTCCACTACGCTACCCGCGCCGGCCTCACCATCTCGGTGTGGGACGCTCTCATCCCTGCCGAGAAGCAGGAGCTGCTCGACCGCGCCCAGGCCAACGTCGACCAGATCAACGAGTACTTCGAGGAGGGCTTCATCAACGAGACGGAGCGCCACATCGAAGTCGTTAACGAGTGGACCGCTTGTACCGATAAGGTTGCAGCGCTCATGCTCGACATGTTCGACGAGGAGAACCCGCTCTACATGATGGCCGACTCCGGCGCCCGTGGTTCTAAGACCCAGCTGCGTCAGCTCGGCGGCATGCGTGGCCTGATGGCAGACATGTCCGGTGAGACGATCGACCTTCCCATTAAGGCGAACTTCCGCGAGGGCCTGCTGCCGCTCGAGTACTTCATTTCGACCTACGGCGCCCGTAAGGGCCTGGTCGATACCGCATCCCACACCTCGGACTCTGGTTACCTGACCCGTCGTCTGGTCGACGTGGCCCAGGACGTCATCGTCCGCGAGGAGGACTGCGGTACGCACGAGGGCGTCACCTACAACCTCATCATCCCCGGCACCACCGACCTCAACACCGACCTCGTCGGCCGTTGCTTCATTGAGGACGTCGTGGCTCCCGATGGCACCGTGCTCTTTGAGCAGGACGGCTACATCGAGAAGGTCGCCGACATCCAGAAGATGGTCGATGCCGGCCTCAAGAAGGTCAAGCTCCGCGCGCTGCTCACCTGCCGCTCCAAGTACGGCGTGTGCCAGAAGTGCTACGGCTGGGATCTTTCCACCCGTCGTCCGGTCGCCATCGGTACCGCGGTCGGCATTATTGCCGCCCAGTCCATCGGCGAGCCCGGTACGCAGCTTACGATGCGTACCATTCACTCCGGCGGCGTCGCTGGCGTCGACGATATTACGCAGGGTCTGCCTACGGTCAGCCGTATGTTCGATATCGTCGGCAACGTCAACGAGAAGATCCTGGGTCGCGAGGCCGAGCTGGCTCCGTACTCCGGTCACCTCTCGATTAAGCCCGAGAAGTCCGAGTACGTGCTGACGCTCACCGACTCCGAGGATCACACCCGTGTCCTCGACGAGCGCCGCGTCCCCGCTTCGGTGCGCTTTATGCCCGAGATCGAGGACGGCTGCGAGGTTCGCGCCGGCGACCAGATCACCAAGGGCTTCGTCAACTTCCGCAACCTGCGCAAGCTGACCGACATCGAGTCGACGATGCACACCTTCGTCGAGAGCGTCAAGGACGTCTACACCAGCCAGGGCGTCGACCTGAACGACAAGCACATCGAGGTGCTCGCACGTCAGATGCTGCGTCGCGTTCAGATCACCAACCCCGGTGACTCCAAGTACCTGCTTGGTCAGTACGTCGACCGCTATGAGTTCGCCGACGAGGTCGAGCGCGTTGCCCGTCTGGGCGGTCAGGCTCCCGTGGCCGAGCCCGTCATCCTGGGTACGCTCAAGGTCGCGTCCAACATCGACTCCTGGCTGTCGAGCGCTTCGTTCATCCGTACCGCCGGCGTCCTTACCGAGGCTGCTATCGAGGGCAAGGTCGACCACCTGCTCGACCTTAAGTCCAACGTCATCGTCGGTAAGAAGATCCCGGCTGGTACCGGCCTCAAGCCGTACGCCAACGCCAAGCTGACGTATCGCACGGCCGACGGCTACGTGGACATCGACGGCCCGGCTTCGCCCAACGCCAAGTCGCTGCCCGAGTGGGCTCCGGTGGAGCTCAAGGACCTGGACGAGCAGCTCCCGCAGCAGCTCGACTGGGCCGGCTACGACGAGTTCGGTGGTGCTGACGGTTCGTTCACCCGCAACGGCCACACCATCTCCGCCGAGAAGGCTCGTCTGTACCTGTTCGACGACCTGGGCGTGTCGCAGCGCTGGACCAACAAGTTCAGCGAGGTCGGCATCGAGACGGTCGGCGACCTGGTCGGCAAGTCCGAGGAGGATCTGCTACGCATCGATGGCATCGGTGCCAAGGCGATCGAGGAGCTCCGTGACGGCCTGGAGGCCCACGACCTGCTCTACATCCTCGAGAACAACGACGACGTTGCCGACGAGGAAGACCTCTCGCAGCTGCTGCAGATGGTCTTTAGCCCCGACGGTCCGGACGACATCCTGCTGGGCACCTCCGCCGCGCCGACGCATCACGCCGACGCCGACGAGGAGCTCCTGGGCGCCCCGATCGACGACAAGAAGGCTCCCGCCAACGGTGCCATCAACGAGGACATGGCTTCTCTTGACGAGCTGCTCAACCAGCTCGTGGACACCGACGACGCCGAAGAGGCCAAGGACAACGACGAGGAGTAATTGGTTCCGCCGTTCTAACGAACGGCGGCGACCTCCGTCGCTGCGCGGCCCCCAGAGCTACAATCTGTCATTCAAAAGGCAGGACATGACCAAAAGGTCAATGCCCTGCCTTTTTCATGCCACCTTGTACGCTCTGGGGGCCGCTCGCTTGCGTATGCTCAACCTGTTGCGTTCCGTTGATCCCTTGGGGACCTGCCAAAAAGGGACGGGTTTATTTTGGTAGGTTTTTTCCTGCTTGAATTTGAAACATTTCGTTCGGTCAAAGCGTATCTATGGTGAGGGCCTCAGCAAGAATCATTAACGTCACCGGGAGGTGATTATGGAAGAACAAGCATTTAGACAGGCGGTTGAAGATCACCGGGATGTCGTGTTTCGAATCGCGTTGACGTACCTGCGTGATCGCGCCGACGCCGACGATGTTGCTCAAGACGTCTTTCTTAAGTTGCTTAAAAGCGATGGAAACTTTGAAAGTTGGGAACATCTTCGTCGATGGCTTATCCGGGTCACGATCAATGAATGCAAATCGCTCTTTAGGAAGCCATGGAGGCGTGTGGAGGATATTGAGAACCTGGCCGATTCGCTTTCGGCGGCGCAGGATGAGACCAAGGCGGTCTTGTCAGACGTTATGCGACTTCCGGAGCGATTCCGCGTTCCCATCGTGCTCTATTACTATCTGGGCTTTTCGACCTCAGAGATTGCCGAGTTGTTGCATGTACCAGCCGCGACCGTTCGAACGCGTTTAGCTCGTGGTCGATCGAAGCTCAAATTCATCCTAGAGGAGGGCGACCGTGAAATCCAATCAAATCAAGCAGGCCTTCGAGTCCGTCCAAGCTGATAGCGATCTTGCAGATCGTGTCCTAAATACCGCTGCGGGTGAGCCGCTTCATCGAAAGGGCCACGCGAAGCCTCTGTATGTTGCCGTAATCGGATGTCTTGCCGGAGTGTTGGCGACCGGAGGGGTCGCCTACGCCGTTGTCAATTCCAGTTATTTTGCCTCTGCCTGGGGAAACCATGGCAACGGAGAGTCCATCACCTGGACCAACGGTGGCTCGTCGGGGACTAAATATACCTACACCAGAGAGTTTGGTGATGGTATCGCGCCCCAAAGCTTGGAGGGTTCAGTACAGAAGGTCAATCTGTCCGTCGAGGGCAACGGCTATACACTCGACATTCATGATATGGCTATCGATAAAAACGGTTGCGGTGCCGTGACGTTTACGTTGTCCAATCCAAATGGAGTTAACTACTACAAGCCAGCAGCAGAGACAGGCGAACTTGTTCTTTATGGTGAAGAAGAACAAGGCATCGGCACGCCCAGCATGAACTTCGGCGAGGAATGGGCTGACACACGCTGCACAATTGATAAAGACACATCAAGCGACACGGTCATTAATGGCACGATGTACTTTGCTTCTATGGATCGCGAGCGAGGTTTTCAACATGCGGTCACCTGGAATATCTCGTGGACCGAGGGCGAAGGCGAGGATGCGAAGCCGTTCGAGGCATCGACGCCCGAGTTTAGCGTTGGAGCGAACGTCGATACAAAGGAACTCCGCTCCGGTGACTCGCCTCTCGAGATCAGCCCGTTTTCTATCCAGACACACATCGATGATCTGGGCATTGACGCAGTCACGAAAAAGTTGACCGTTACCTACAAGGATGGATCAGAGCAGATTATCGAAGATGATGCTGCGGGGGCGTACAATTTCTATGTCTCGCTGACGCGCAATAGCGGAGAGAACATCTCGGTGCCGACAAAACTGATCAATGTCGATCAAGTGGTCTCGGTAACCCTTGAGGGCACGAGGTACACATCAACAGGAGAGACCGAAACAGAAGTACCCTTTACCATCGTCTATTCGTAAGGTCTGGGCCGCTTCCCAAGAGGGGAAGCGGCCTTTTTGCGTTATATGGACGGTTAGATTGAACGCTATTTGTCTGATTCTCGGAAGAACGTGGCAAATGGATGCGAATCACCGTGAAGAGCGACATTTCCCCAGATAAAACCGACCAAAATAAACCTGTCCTTTTTTGGTAAGGAACGTTGCCCCGACGAGCACGTCGGATTCCCGGGCCGGGCGGCACAGGGGTTAAGTTTGTCGCGAGTTCCGCACGAGCCGGAGGCCACATTAAGTGGCCTCCGTGCGAGCCAGGACTGTAGAGC
>URSP01000088.1:0-6971 GCA_900550515.1 uncultured Collinsella sp.
GAGATCTAGTACGGTCTCGTGGGCTCGGAGATGTGTATAAGAGACAGGGATATGTCCGCCAATCGCGGCTATCGGTGTCTGCCGTTACGCGATGGTTGCGCTGTAAGAGGCGACGTCCTCGTAGGAATCGGTCAGGTAGGCGTCGATGCCGATGGTCGTGTTGACCAGGTCGTCAAGGCTGTCGAGCTCGTCGCTCGAGAACGTGAATTCCTCGGTGGCGTTGGTGCCGGGCATCAGGTGAGCCGAGAACCAGGGTTCCTTCATGGTGCCGTTGACGTTGGTCTTGCCGGAAGGAGCGTAGAAGGTCAGGTCCTTGTCGCTCTTGTTGGTGATGTTGACGACAAAGCCGATGTCGCCCCAGTCGTCCTTGAACTTCTCGGTGATGGTGATGGTGCACAGATCGTCATCGGCGACGGTGACGGCGGGGGAGATTTCGACGTTCTGGACATCGTCGTCTTCGACGGCCTCATCGATCTCCTCTTCCTTCTCGGCCGCCTCGCGATCCTTCTTTACCGTACCGGATAGGTCCTTGTCGGACTTGGTAAAGACAAGATTGCCGTCATCTTCTTCGAGGGTGAGTTTGCCGTCCTTGAGCTTCATGTCATGCGACTCGTCTTCGGCGGTGATGGTTACAGTGGTGGCGTCCTTTGCCTCCCATTTAAGGTCCATGACTTCAAGGAACAGGTCGAGGGCGCCTGTGCCGTCCTCATCGAGAATCAGGACGCAGTGGACACCCCAATCCTCGAGCATCTTCATGTACTCATCGGTCAGCTCTTCGCCCTCCAAGGTTCCACCCGAGAGTTCCCAGCTGCCGACGAAGTTGGCCTTGGGGTCTTTGCCCCCGCCGCTGCAGCCCGTCAGGGCAAAGGCGAGCGCCAGGACGCATGTCAGGAATGCGAGTACGGATTTTTTGAACGTTGTCTTCATGGTGTCCTCCTTTATCGAACGAAACCCATAGAAGCAAATGCGGGGGTGGCGGACCCCCGCCAATTACCAGATAGAGGGGTTAGGGCCTGGGCGTTCCGCAGTTGCTGCAGAACTTGCCGCCGTTTTCGCTGCCGCAGTTGGGGCAGAACCACTTGGCCGGTGCCGAGGCGGGTGCGGGACTACCGCACTCGGAGCAGAACTTGCCGGTGTTGGTGGCGCCGCAGCTGCAGGTCCATGCGCCGGCCGCAGGTGCGGCGGTGGGAGCCGGTGCGGGGGCGTGAGCCGGAGCCGGCTGCGGAGCGGCCTGCTGCTGTGCCTGGCCGGCGGCGAACAGCTGGCTGGCGTTCATGCCGCCCATGCCACCTGCCATGCCCATGCCCATAAAGCCTGCCATCGCGCCGTTGGGGTTGGCGGCTGCCGCGCGCATTGCGTCGCTCTGGGCGCTGGCGATGTTGGCTGCCGCCATGGTGGGATCGCGCATGACCGCGGCTTTCTGCAGGTCCTTGATCATCTGCTCGTCCTCTTGCGAGGCGGCGATGGAGTTGACGCCAAAGCTCACGATCTCGACACCGCGCAGATCGCGCCAGTCGGCCGAGAGGACCTCGTTGAGCGCGCGGGCGAGCTCGGTGGTGTGACCGGGAATGGCGCTGTAGCGGATTCCCATCTCCGAAATCTTGGCAAAGGCGGGCTGCAGGGCGGTGAGCAGCTCGGACTTAAGCTGGCTGTCGATCTTGTCGCGCGTGTAGCTATCGGTCACGTTGCCGCATACGTTGGTGTAGAACAGCAGCGGGTTGGTGATGCGGTACGAATACTCGCCGTTGCAGCGCACAGAGATGTCGACATCCAGACCGATGTTGTTGTCGACCACGCGGAAGGGCACGGGCGAGGCGGTGCCGTACTTGTTGCCGATGATCTCCTTGGTGTTGATGAAGTAGACGCGCTGGTCCTTGCCCGCGTCGCCGCCAAAGGTAAAGCGGCTGCCGATATTGGCGAAGGTCTCCTTGATGGAATCGCCCAGGTTGCCGCTAAAGACGCTCGGCTCGCTGCCGGTGTCAAAGACGAACTCACCGGGCTCCAGCGCGACTTCGATGATCTTGCCGTTTTGCACCACGAGCATGCCCTGGCCGTCGTTGACGGCGATGACCGAGCCGTTGGAGATGACGTTGTCCTCGCCGCGCGTGTTGGAGCTGCGGCCACCGGTACGTTTGCTGCCCTTGCAGGCCAAGACGTCAGCAGGCATCGATTCGCAGTAGATAAATTCCTTCCACTGGTCGGCCATGACGCCGCCGGCAGCTCCCAATCCAGCTTTCAAGAGTCCCATGGTGATCTTCCTTTCTCGTCAAAGGCCGGGTGGTATTGGTCAGGATGGTTAATCGTCCTTGTCGTCCTTCATGACAACGGTGGTCTCGGTGTGGCTGAAGGTGTCGTGCTTCTCGGTCAGGTCGAGCTCGCCACAGTAGCAATCGGCGTGGGTGGCCTCGTTGGCCGTCTTGAGCTGGCCCACCAGCAGCACGTCTGCGATGACCACGATGATCAGCGGCGCGACGATGTTGATGAGGATGCCCTCGATATCAAAGGTGAGGTAATCCGGATCGAAGGCGTTCTCACCCATGAAGAGGATCTGGGAGAGGACAAATCCGATCACAAAGAACAGCACCGAGGCGATAGCGAGCTTGGGCTTGGAGCAAGGAAGCTCGCCGACCATACGGCCGGTTTGGCCGTTCATGGCAAACAGGTAGCTCTTGCCGTTCCACGAGGTGGAGAGCATCCAGACGGGGAACAGGGCGTAGTCGCTGTCTTCCCAGGTGTAGTCGAGCTGCTTGCTTTCGACCGTGGCATCGTCGTATTCGTCGACGACGGTCTCGCGCAGGGCCGAGATTGTGCTTTCTTCCATACGGCGCTCGGCGCGCGCCTTGCAGGTCTCGCAGTCCTCGTCGTAACGGTTGGCGATGTAGCCGGGCATATATGCGACCGAGAACGGACGCAGTGCGTCGTAGTCAAACGGCTCGATGGCGTCCATGTGGCCGTCGGGCATCTTGGACGATCCGTCGACGGGCACGCGCTTAAACGAGATGTTTCCCTTGCGGTAGGCGTCGTAGTGGTCGGTGGTCGTGACGGTGCGGTCGGATTCCTCGGTCACGGTCTCGTTGGTCGCGTCAAAGTACACTTCGCCGTCAACGCGGGCGCCGTAGAGCCAAAACGGCACGTAGACACCTTGGACCTCGTCGATGTGGTTGCCGGTGACAAAGCTCTTGGGCAGCAAGATCTTGCCCTTGTAGTGTTCCTTGAGTGCGGCCGTGACGTCATCGCGCCCGAGCTTAAACGGAATCACCAGGTCGGGCGAGAAGTCGCCAGAGAGCTGGCCGGGCGCCACGGCGGAGTTGCCGCAGTACGGGCAGGTGGTGACGGCGACGGTGCCGTCGGACACGAGCTCGGCGCCGCACGACGAGCAGATGTAGCCGGCGTTTTGGGCGAGTTCCTGCACCGCGTCGTCGGCGACGGGCTTGGGCGTTGCGGCTGCTGCATCGGCTTTGGCATCTGCCTTGTCCTGGCGCTCGCGATAGAGGGCCTCGACTTCTTCGACTTCAAAGCGCGAGTCACAGTAGTCGCAGACGAGCTTTTGCTCGGCGCTTGCAAAATGCAAGGGGCCACCGCAGGCAGGGCACTGATAGTTAACGCTCTCAAAGGCCATGATCGGTCCTTTCGCTGCCGGAGGCTATGCGCCGATGGCGCCGCCGCAGTATTCGCAGCGCCCGCTGGCATCGGGAATGGTGGTGGCTCCGCAGAAGGGGCAGGTCACCGCGGTCTTGGGGGCTTTGGCGGCCACGACGCTGTCGCGCGTCTCCTGGCGCAGCTGCACCAGCGCATCGCGGACTTCGGTTGCCTGGCGCTTGGCCTCGCGATATTCGATGGAGCCGCGCTGATCGATGGTGGAGTCGTTCACGCGCAGGTTGATCTCGGTAAAGTACGGCGTGTTGACGTGGATGGTCAGATTAAAGTCGTAATCCAGGTCGTAGCGCGGCGGGTTGTAGCTCTCGCGCTCGCCGTCCTTGGTCTCGCGATAGATCTCGGTGCGCTGCTCGTCGATATCCATATCGCAGCCGAGTACCTGCGAGAACTCGATGATGTCGGGATTGGCGTCGCGCCAGCGGCTCTGCGAAGTGATGATCAGCAGGCCCGCGTCCTCATCGAGCATAATATTGGTGCGCCCGGCAGAAAGCGTGCGCGTGGGGTTGAACGAAGACAGGCGCTCGGCGTTGGCCTCGCGGTAGGCGAGTTGCTCACGGATGTCGTCCGCGGTGCTGGAGCGATAGCCGTGAAAGTAGGGGGAGAGCTTGCCGGCGCACTCTTTGCACAGGTAGCCTTCATTGATTTTTGTCTTACCTAGAAGTCCCAGCTCGGTACCGCAAATCGCGCACTCTTTCTTCTCGAACATCTTGTCAAAGAAGCCCATGGCTGCCTCCCATCAACTGGTAGCGTGTGTCACTTTTGATGATGGGGGAGTGCGCGATCCTTCGCGATACCCAGACGGCTCAAGGAGTCTCCACAACTGGGACATATGGCCCATTTTTGACTAGTCGTTGGGGACGTTCTTAAACGACTAGTCGCGGGGGACACTCTTCGGCCACTCATTGGGGACGTACTTAAATGAGTGGTAGTTGGAGACACTCCTGGCCGAGCTAGAGATCGCGCGCGTCCCTTCTGGTCCATGCGGCTCAAAATCGCGGCGTGATGTGGACGGCTGGGGTCGAATTGGCAACATTTCGAGCCTGGCTTCGGTATTGAGACTGGTTTTTTATTAAAATGGATTTCCAGACAATTGAGCGGCTGGGGGGTTAACCATGAGGGGCATGGGAGACACAACCGCATATTTGCGTCGGGGCATTCGGGAGATTATATGCCTGGCGCTGTTCTTCTTCACGTTTTTGGCGTGCGAGTATCTCTTTGATGTGCGCATGGCCGAGTTCGTGCCATCGAGTGAGGTCGTCATCTACGAGAGCATCGTTGTCGGCGCGAGCGTGATTGGCTTTTTCGTGCGCCCATTTCTGTACTATCGCCTTCCCCAGACGATCGATGCGACGAGCGATATTACAGGCGTGCTGTTGGTATCGGCGTTGCTGCTGATGATTACGGCAGTGCGGTTTGAGGTGGTAATTGTCGGCGGCCTGGTGGCGTGCTGCGCCCTGGGCTATTGCGGATCGACCGCCCATGCCAATCTTGCGCGGCGTTTTGCGCAGACGCCCTGCCTGGCGCGCGCCGCCGCACTTTCCTATGCCATGGGCGTTCTGGTACAGGTGATCAACCACATGGCGATGCCTGTCGGTATTCCTCAGCAGGCTGTTCTGGTCGTCTGTGCGATCGCGCAGGTGGCGTTGCTCCACGGTGTCCGACGCGCCAAGCTGCGCGACGAGTCCGACCCCAACTTTGAACCCAGTGCCGCCGGGCTTTCGGTAGATGCTCTGGAATATGGCGCCAAGTGGCATGACGATCCCGAGGCAAAGGCGGCATTCCGTCGCGCCGTAGTTCGCCTGACCGTGGCGACGGCGTATCTTTCCAGCGTATTCGCCGCTCTCAACGCGGGCTTCACGACCCTGCATGCTGTCGGAACCGTCGATTTGGGCGATTGGCCGCGCCTGCTGCTTGTCGTGAGCTCGTTGGTCGCTGGCGCACTATTTGACCTGCACGGCCGCTCGTATATGAATATCGGCATGACATGTGCCGCCATACTGTCCACGCTTTCGTTCTTTGTGCTCATCGTCGATGGCAATGGCGGCAACGAGCTTGCTGCCACGATCATCTTTTATCTGGGCTCGGGCTTTTTCGTGGTGTTCTTTACCACAAAATATGCCGCCGTCTCGCTCTATGCGCGCTGGTCATATTTTTGGCCGTGCATGGGTCGCGTCGTCAACAACGTGTGCTCGATGCTCGTGACGGCGCCGGCGGTGGCGATTATCTCGAGTCAAAACGTGCTGGCTGCGGTCGGTGCGGCGCTCGTGATGTTTGTGGGCATTGCGATTACGCTGCTGGGGCAGTTGGGGCAACGAGCCGATGATGCCGTGATGCAGGATGGCCTGCCGCTTGCCACCGACGATCTTGGTGGGGATCTTGCGCCCACATGCTCCGACCCCGAGCCCGTGGAGGCAGCGGAGCTCACGTCCGATGAACGCCTTGATGCCTTCGTCGCCACCTTTGGGCTTACAGAGCGCGAGCGCGATATTCTTGAGGTCTTGGTCGTTTCGGACCAGAGCGTTCAGGACATCGCCACAACGCTCTTTCTTTCGCGCTCCACGCTCTATCGCCGCATTTCTTCGATCAACAAAAAGGCCGGTACCGCCTCGCGCGTGGCCCTCATCAACTTCTTCTGGTCCTGGACGCCCAAGGACTAGCTAATCTCCCAATAAGTTGCGGTGGAATAGTCCCTAAATTAAAGTCACGGGGCTTTAAACAGGAACTATTTCACCGCAACTGCTGGGGGGATAGACTGCGGCGGCGGCAGAGGCAACGGCAGCGGCGTTGGCAGCTGTGGTAGTGACAACGGCAGCTGGCAGGGTGTTTTCCGTCTACTTGCTACAGCAGCTCGCCGTGGCGTGCAATGTAGCGGCGCTTTGCCAGCTGAGTGAGCGCGATGTAGGCGGTGACGATGCCGATGAGCAGCGCGAAAAAGCCCGCGGGCAGTGTCATGAGGCCGAGTGCATCGGCGATGGGGCTTGCCGGCAGCCAGGTGACGAGCGCCAGGCCTAGCACGGTGAGAGCGCACAGCGCGGGCGCGGCGTGGTCGCGCGGGCTCGGCAGATGCGGGGAGCGCAGCATGTGGACCACGAGTGTCTGCGACCACATGGACTCGACAAACCAGCCGCTCTGGAAGAGTGCAGCGAAGGTCGCCATACCCGTGACATTGCCCGCGGCGGCAAGCTCGGACCAGCTCGCGCCCACGGCGGCGGGGCACACCACAAAGAAGAGCGCGGCGAAGGTCACGATGTCAAACAGTGAGCTCACGGGGCCCAGCTCGAGCATAAAGCCCTTGATGGACGCGGCGTCCCAGG
>URSP01000089.1:0-6854 GCA_900550515.1 uncultured Collinsella sp.
ACCGAGCCGTACGCTTGAACTGAGAAGGGGGAGGCCTCGCGGCCTCCCCCTTTTTTGCGTTTACGGGGCGTAAATGACTCTATTACACCAGACGATCTTATCGTTTTTGGTATTGAGCCTTTATTTAAAGAAGATAAATCGAATAACAAGGGCAACTGCTATGACCGCAATGATCAAAAGCAGGATTGTCAGTCGATGCTGCTTGCGTCGTTTACTTGTCGAAACGAAGATTGATTTTCCCTGTTTTGGCGTTTCGAGATAGCGAGCCGAATGCGTCAAGGTTTGCTTTGGTCGAGGACCTCTTTGTCGATGAGTGGCGGATGCTTTCATCGGCTCATCACTAGCTGCGCTGTTTTTAGATAATGGTGCGTCTTTCAGATATACAGGGTCTCCCGAGGCGACGCCCATATGTTTACGTCCCGTTTGGGCATCCTCGAGCGTTTGATATCGATTTCTCGTCACATACTCGGGCTCCGGATCATTAATGGGCTCTTGCGAGATGTGGGGGCGATGGAACCGTGGCGGCTGCGTGGAAGTATCTTCCCCCTGCGTCGGCATAAACATTTTGTTCTGGTTTTGGTCGTCCATGATGCCCTTTAGCTCGTTACCAACAACGTGTACGCGCTCATTGTAAGCCCCTTGTTATTTGTAGCTGGGGACATACGCGGTATTTAAGCTCTGGTTCAAAGAACCTTAACCTTCCTAAAACCTGAGTCATACGCACTTAGATATGCTTATAGTACTGGACTCAAAAAACTTTATAGTCGATGTATATATGAGCACTGGGTGGGCATATATAAGAGCGTCAAAAGAAGTCCCAGTCACCTAGAAGATGACTCGGCAGTCCTTAAAAGGAGTGGTAAACATGGCAAGCATGGTTCCTTATCGTTCGGTTTTTGGCGTTCGTCCTTCTGCTAGCTCGCTGTTCGATCTGTTTGATGATATGACTGACCTTGCAAACAACTCGATTGCTTCCAAGGCGTTTCCCGTTGACGTTGAGGATAAGGGCGACGGCTATGAGGTCAAGGCTTATCTGACCGGCGTCGCCAAGGACGATATCGATGTCGAGCTTAACGAGGGTCGTCTGTCCATTAGCGTGAATGTCGAGGAAGACGAGGAGAACGAGGGCAAGAACTTCCTGCAGAAGGAGTTCAGCTCGTACAGCGCGACGCGTGGCGTGTATCTTAAGGACGCTTCGAGCGAGGGCCTCTCGGCTAAGTACGCTGACGGCATCCTGACCGTTACGGTTCCCAAGATCGTCGAGAAGAAGAACGTTACGAAGATCTCCATCGAATAACTTCGTTGGTGTTCTTCGCTATTAAAAGACAACAAAAGGGGCTGGGAAGCGATTCCCGGCCCCTTTTGCTGTTTAGGACAGTCTATTGAATGGTTGCTGGCCGATACTGGCTTGCGGGGCGTATCGAGAGTTTTCGCGATCCTTGGAGAAGGGTGGCGGAGCTGCCGAGCTCGTCATCCAGGGTTGCGGCCAGAGCTTTGGCATAGCTTTTGACGGTAAGGCTCGGACGATTGTTATCTTGGCTGATATGCATGGCAATGAGCTGTTCGGTGCGATCGGTAACAAGTTCGCGCGCGGCTTCGGCGGCTTGGCCATTGGAGAGGTGTCCCCTTGCAGACAGGATGCGCTCCTGAAGAAAGCGGGGATATTCTCCCTCGCGCAGCATGGTCGCATCGTGGTTGCTTTCGAGCGCGAGGACTCGACAATCTTTGAGGGTGTTCATGGCTTGGCTCGATAGCTCTCCGGTGTCGGTGGCAAAGCCGATGGAATCATCGAGAGCATTGAATCGATAGCCGACTGGATTGATGACATCGTGTGATGTTGAGTAGGTTTGCACGTGGATGCCGGCAATGGAAAGGGTGTCACCGGGATCGAATTCCTCGACAGGCAGATGCGAAAGATTTTCTTTGTTCGAAAGAGTGCCCCTGCTGGCAAAGAGGGGGCCGTGCCAGTGCTTGCACCAGACATCGAGGCCCTTGATGTGATCGCTATGCTCATGAGTAATGAGAAGAGCCGAGACGTTGTCAGCCGAGAGCCCCAGTTCTGCCATGCGCTTTAATGTCTCGCGGCGAGACAGTCCGTCATCGACCATAATGAGCCCCTGCGGGCCCTCGATGAGCGCGCAGTTGCCTTTAGAGCCACTGCCGAGGATATGAAGGTGCAGACGAGACATAAGATTCCAAAGGATACAATGGGTGCGGACGAATAGAGGAGGAAGCAAATGCCTACGGTATCTCAGCATTATGGACACCATGCCGTGCCTGGGGCAGTCGATGAGACCCGAACGAGGCAGCAGGCTGCTCCTGTCGTGCTCATGGTATCAGGCGGTGCGGACTCGACGGCACTGCTTCTTATGGCGTGCACATCAAAGCTGGATATCCAAGACGGGCGCGGTGTTGCCCCCATTGCTCGCGAGCGCCTGCATGTGCTGCATGTAAACCATCATCTGCGCGGCAAGGCGTCCGATGGCGACGAGGCCTTTGTGCGTGAGCTTTGCGCGAAATATGGTTTACCGCTGTGCGTGGAGCACGCTTATTTTGATGGGGAGTCGGGCAATATTGAGGCCGCGGCCCGCGAAGTGCGCTATGCCGCGGCGCGGAGGTATGTTCGCGAGCTCTGCGCCCAGACGGGGGCACCGCGAACGGCGGCTCGTATCTGCACCGCGCACACGTCTTCGGATCGCGCGGAAACGTTTTTGATGAACGCGATTAAGGGTTCGGGGCCCGCTGGCCTATCGAGCATTCCTCGCCGGAGGAATATCGTGGTGCGTCCCTTGCTCGACCTAACTCATGGCGAGCTCGTGGGCTATCTACAGGTACATGGTCAACCGTGGCGTGAAGACGAGAGCAATGAGGATATCTCGTATCTGCGAAACTACGTGCGCCATCGAGTGATGCCGGTGGTGGCGCAGCGCAACGCGAGCGTCTGCAAGACGATTGGCGCCGCCTGCGAGATCTTAGGCGATGAGGACGCGTTTTTGTCTCAGCTTTCGGCACAGGCGTTTCGAAGCTGTTTGCGCAAAGAGGCAGCGGGTGCGCTGGTGCTCGATGCCAGGCGCCTGGCTGCGGCCGAGGTGGTAATCGCGCGGCGCATCGTGCGACTGGCGATTAAGCGCATCGATCCGGACGCTCGTCCAGAGATGCGACATGTGGAGCGAGTCCTTTCCTGCGTTGCCGAGGGCGCCGGCTCGGTCACGCTTCCGGCGGGGATTGACGCACGCATTGAGTTTGGCATGCTGGCGTTCAAGGCGCCGGCGGCTCGCGAGGGCCTGGTCGCGGACTGGGTTACCGTACCCGGTCGTTTGCCGTTGGGCGGGGGACGTATGCTGGTCACAGAACCGATGGCCGTTGAGCCGGGATGCGATATCGTGCGCCGCGCCCGTGAGCTTGCAGCTGCCGGGGAAGTGACAGCTTTGGTAGACGCGGCTGCCCTGGGTTTTGCCGACAGCGATAGTGAGCGGATCCTGGCGGGCTCGCGTGGCGAGATCCCTGCCGAGGCGCGATTGGCGCGCCTGTGGGTGGACGGTCCCGCGCCGGGAGACGTGATGTGCCCGTTAGGGATGAGTGGTCGAAGCAAGAAAGTATCCGACTTGCTAGGTGAGGCTCGCATTCCCGTTTCCGAGCGCGCCGGCGTGCCCATGGTGAGGACGGCGCCGGGGGGTGCCGTGGTGTGGGTCGCCGGAGTTCGCGCGGACGAGCGTTTTAAGTGCACGGCTGCAACGCGCGTGGCATATCTGCTCCGCGTGGTCGATGCGGAATAGCGTCCCACGCCTGCTATTCTGTGCGACGTTGACGGTATTCCCGCGCTGATGGCGCACGGGCTGGTAAATTTACCCCGTGCGCTGCTAGAATGTGTAGTTCGCGTCCATACGGCGGTGTGTGGGCGATAAGCACAAGAAAGGGTTGTCATGGCTTCTCAACATCCGGATATCGAGAAGGTTCTGTTCACGCAGGAGGATATCGACGGTATCGTCTCTCGCCTAGGCGAGCAGATTACTCGCGACTACGCGGGTAAGGATCTGGTGCTGATTGCGGTCCTGCGCGGCGCCGTGGTCTTTATGGGCGACCTGATGCGTAAGATCGAGCTGCCGACCAACATCGATTTCATGGCTGTTTCGAGCTATGGCGACGGTGTGAAGTCCTCGGGTATCGTGCGTATCATTAAGGACCTGGATATCGACATCCGCGGTCGCGACGTGCTGATCGTCGAGGACATTCTGGACTCGGGCCTGACGCTCAAGTATCTGATGAAGAACCTCGAGAGCCGCAAGCCCGCTTCTCTGGAGGTCGCCGCCTTCCTGTGGAAGGACGTTGAGGACCGCGTCTCGGCCATCACGCCCAAGTATGTTGGAACCCATTGCCCCGATGCCTTTGTGGTGGGCTACGGCCTCGACTATGCCGAGCGCTATCGTAACCTTCCGTATCTGGGCATTTTGAAACCGGAGGTTTATTCGTAAGATGCCCGACGACCGTAACGATAACAATTCCCAGACTCCCCGGGAGCCTAAGATCCCGGGGATGCCCGGAGGCAAGAAGCCCACGCGTACGGGCTGGCTGTATTTTATTTTGGCTTGCGCGCTTCTGGGCTATGCCTTCTTTAACATGGGCTCCGGCTTTGCCAATTCCAGCAATACCGTAAAGCTCGCGACGAGCGAGATGGTGAGCGCCATCAAGCAGGATCGCGTCGAAGATCTGACCTATACGGTTCAAGACGGAAGCGTGACGGGTCATTACTGGAAGACGAAGAAAGACAAGGGCGATACGAGCGAGCTCAAGAGCTTCTCTTCGACCTATGTCGGCTCCGATTCGCTTGCCGAGCTCATGGCGGAGCACCCCGATACCAAGTACATCGTCAACACCAACGATCCCGATTTTTGGGGCGACTTGGCGATGAGTGTGCTTCCGACGATCGCCCTTATCGCCATCATGTTCTACTTTATGCGCCAGATGATGGGCGCCAACAACAGGAACATGCAGTTTGGCAAGACCAACGCCAAGACCAACGAGGCCACGCGCCCCAAGGTCAAGTTTGAAGACGTTGCCGGCGTGGACGAGGCAGTCGAGGAGCTCGAGGAGATCCGTGACTTTTTGAGCGATCCTGATCGCTATCGCAAGCTGGGCGCCAAGATCCCGCGTGGCGTGTTGCTGGTGGGCCCTCCGGGCACTGGTAAAACGCTGCTGGCCAAGGCCGTTGCCGGCGAGGCGGGCGTGCCGTTCTTTAGCATCTCGGGTTCCGACTTTGTCGAGATGTTCGTAGGTGTCGGCGCCAGCCGTGTGCGTGACCTCTTTAAGGAGGCCAAGTCCCAGGCCCCGTCGATCATCTTCATCGATGAGATCGATGCCGTGGGACGTCAGCGCGGAGCTGGCTTGGGCGGCGGTCACGACGAGCGCGAGCAGACGCTCAACCAGCTGCTGGTCGAGATGGACGGCTTTGAGGAAAGCGAGTCGGTCATCCTGATCGCTGCGACCAACCGTCCTGACATCCTAGATCCGGCATTGCTGCGTCCCGGCCGTTTTGACCGCCAGGTTACGGTCGACCGTCCGGATGTGAAGGGCCGCGAGCAGATCTTGCGCGTGCATGCCGAGAACAAGCCGATGGACGAGGACGTTAAGTTTGAGAAGCTCGCCCAGATGACCGTTGGCTTTACTGGTGCCGATTTGGCGAACCTGCTCAACGAGTCTGCGTTGCTGGCCGCTCGCCGTCATCGTTCCGTGATCTCGATGGACGAGGTCGAGGAATCGATGGAGCGCGTGATTGCCGGACCGCAGCGCAAGGGTCGCGTGATGACCGAGGCCGAGCGCACCACGATTGCCTACCACGAGAGCGGTCACGCCCTGGTGGGCCACATCCTGGAGCACTCCGATCCGGTCCACAAGATCTCGATCGTCAGCCGCGGTCAGGCTCTGGGCTACACGCTGCAGCTTCCGCAGGAGGACCACTTCCTCAAGACCAAGAACGAGATGCTCGACGAGCTCGCCGTGTTCTTGGGCGGTCGCGTTGCCGAGGAGCTCATGTGCGATGACATTACGTCGGGCGCGAGCAACGATCTGGAGCGCGCAACCAAGATGGCGCGCGAGATGGTCACGCGCCTGGGCATGAGCGAGGAGCTGGGCACGCAAGTGTTTGGCGAGGCGCAACATCAGGTGTTCCTTGGTCGCGATTACGCCGATCACCAGGATTACTCCGAGGAGACGGCGCGCCGTATCGATATCGAGGTTCAGCGCATCATGCGCGAAGCCCATCGTCGTGCGGTCGAGATTTTGGATGCCCGTCGCGATCAACTCGATCTGATGGCGAAGGTGCTGCTTGAGCGCGAGACCGTCGAAGGCGACGCCGTGAACGCCCTGCTCGACAACGAGTGGAATGCCTACCTTGAGCGCGAGGGCGATATCCTGGCGGCCAAGGAGGAGCGCAATGCCAAGGCGGCCGGCATGCCGACCAAGAAGCGCGCGCCTCGTATGAGCGAGGAGGAGCTGGCGGCTGATGCCGCGGCCTTTGCGCAGGCGGCCATGCAGGAGGATGCCGAAGCCGCATCCGATGATGCTGACGATGACCATGCCGTCGTCGGTGCCGATGCCGACACCGACGCCGACAAATAGTCTCTGTGGCAAAAGCCTCCGCGGGGAAACCTGCGGAGGCTTTTTCTTTTGAGCGATATGGGGCCGTCTGTTGATTGGGGACAGACTAAAATGAGCGTTTTCACGCATTTAAGTCTGTCCCCAATCAACATTTTCACGCATTTAAGTCTGTCCCCAATCAACATTGCTGCGGCACTTTGCTCGGCTAAAGCGTACAATAGCGCCTATGCGAAAGGGGAACAGATGATCAACGAAACTAT
>URSP01000090.1:0-6734 GCA_900550515.1 uncultured Collinsella sp.
TAGCCGCGGGCGGCCTCCTCGCACGCAAGACCGCGCTCAAGCGCTTCCTCGCGCGAGGTCTCGGCAGCCGCAACATCCTCGGCTGCACCCTCCAGCACCGAATACTCAACCGCGCCGGCACGCACCAGCAGCGCCTCGGCGCCGTCATAGTCCATACGCACACGCGAGCGAATCACGCTGGGATACGGATCGTAATGCCGCACGCGACCCTGCGCATCGAGCTCGATATCGACGGTAAACGCAAGACGGTCCTCGTCAGGGCGAAGCGAGCACAGGTCATTGGACAGGCGTTCGGGCAGCATGGGAAGCACGCGATCGGCCAGATACACCGATGTCGTACGATGGCGAGCCTCAAGATCGATATGCCCGTCCCAAGCCACATAGTGTGAAACGTCGGCGATATGCACACCCAGCTTGTAGCCACCCTCGGGCGTGCGCTCCAACGAAATGGCATCGTCAAAGTCGCGCGAGTCGACCGGGTCGATCGTGATGACAAAGCGGTCGCGCAGATCGCGGCGGAGCGGGTCCTTAAGCGCCGCGGACACATCGAGCGAAAGCCCCTCGGCCTCGTCCAGCGCGGCCTCGGGATAGCTATCGGTATAGCCGTAGCGCGCCATCACATATTGAACGCCCAAATCGGGCGCGTCATCTCCGCCAATGCGGCGTTCGATCGTCACAGTGCCCGATTCCAGGCGCGTCGGGTAGGTCAAAATGCGCGCGACAACAGCATCACCCGGGTGGACACCCAGACGATCCGCCGAGGCATCCTCGGGCAAAATGAAGAAGTCGGCCTTCAGACGCGAATCGAGCGGCTCGATCACACCGAGCGGACCGGCGGTCTGGTACGTACCCACCACGCTTATGGCTGCGCGCTCAACTACGCCCTCGATCACGGCGCGACGCTCGCCATGCGGGCTATTCTTAATGCTCACGGCAACGGTATCGCCGTCCATGATCTCACGCTTGCCGCGACCCATGACCTTGTAGTCGCCATTCTCGGTTATGACATAGGCACTGTGCTCATGGAGCTGCACGCGCCCGGTCAGGCTCGGACGGCGTTCGCTGCGCACCGGCCCGCGCTTATTGCGAGCTCCACGCTTATGCTTGTTATTGCGCCCCATGGCGCCTCCTAACTATCGATTGCGAACTCCAAAGAGTCTACCCAAATGATTCGCTTTCCTGCCGTCCCCTAGGGATCAAAAAACGGGCCGCCCCATAAGAGACGACCCGTTGGAAGGGATGAATTCCAGGCATGCCTACACGCGCAGGTAGCGGCGCATGGCGATGGCAGAACCAAAGAGACCGATAATCACGCCGACCAGAATCAGCGCAGCATAGGTCACCAGGTAGTACTGCATCGGCAGGGCAAACGACATCCAGCCGATGCTCTCCTGCAGACGCGGAATCATCAGATTGCGCAGCAGCTCCAGAACGCCGATGGAAAGCAGCGAGCCCAAAATGGCCTGCAGTACGCCCTCGGTGATAAACGGGCCACGAATGAAGCCGTTGCTGGCACCGACCAGACGCATAATCGCAATCTCACGACGACGCGCCGTAATGGACAGGCGAATCGTGTTGTTGATGAAGATGAATGCGATAAAGGTCAGAAGGCCAACGAGCACCACAGCGGCGATGCGGATGTAGTTGGTCACCTGGAACAGGCGGCTCACTTCCTCCTGGCCGTACAGCACGCTCGCGTTGACGTCGCCGTCATCCGCGATCTTCTGGAAATCGGCATCCTTCTTGAGCTTCTCTGCCGTGCTCTCGACCTTGGACGGATCGTCCATCTCAATAGCGAAGGAAGCCGGCAGCGGGTTCTGGCCATCGAGCGCGCTCATGGTGGCGTCGGCGTTGCCCGACATCTTGCTCGAATACTCGGCCTTCGCGTCGTCCTTGTCCTTATAGGTCACGGACTTGACGTTATTCCACGTCTTAAGCTCGGCCTCAAAAGCCTGAACATCAGCCTGATCGGCGTCATCACTAATGAACGCGTTGATGACAACCTGATCCTCGACGGTGCCGATCACGGAGTTCAGCATCGCGGAGCCCATGATGAACAGGCCGATGATAAACAGCGAAAGGAAGATCGTGATGACGGCGCCGAGCGAGGTAGTCCAGTTACGGAAGAAGTGGCTGATTGCCTCTTTGAAGGAGTAGCCCACGTTAGTTGGTGCCATAGTTGCCGTAACCTCCCCTCTCCTGGTCGCGGATAACGTGGCCGCCCTCGAGGGCGATCACGCGACGGTGCATGCTATCGACCATCTCGCGGTCGTGCGTGGCGACGATCACGGTGGTGCCGGTGCGGTTAATACGCTCGAGCAGCTTCATGATGCCCAGCGAGATCGCCGGGTCGAGGTTACCCGTGGGCTCGTCGCAGATCAGCAGCGGCGGACGGTTGACCATAGCGCGGGCGACGGCAACGCGCTGCTGCTCGCCACCGGAAAGCTGGTCGGGCAGCGAGTCCATCTGATCGGCCAAACCGACCAGACGCAGCACCTCGGGCACCTGGCTGCGAATGACGCCCTTGGGCTTGCCGATGCACTGCAGGGCAAACGCCACGTTTTCGTAGGCGGTCTTTTGCGGCAGGAGCTTAAAGTCCTGGAACACGGCGCCAATCTGGCGGCGCAGGAACGGAACCTTGCGGTTCTTGATCTTCATGAGGTCCTGACCGGCAACCAGGATGCAGCCACTCGTCGGCTTGACGTCGCGGTTGAGCGTCGACAGCAGCGTGGTCTTACCCGAGCCGGAGTGACCAACCAGGAAGACGAACTCACCCGGATAGATCTCGATGTTGATGTCGTCGAGTGCAGGCTTGTTGGGCTGTGCCGGATAGATCTTGGTGACATGCTCCATAAGGATAACGGGCTCGACACCGGCCTGCTTGGCCATCTTCTTGCGGCTGGCCTGCGGATCGATGGGCGCAAACACCGACGTAAAATCGGGGTTGTTGAGCGCGTTATCGAGGCTTGCGACCTCGGCGGCCTGATCGCTCTCGACCACCGGGGCAGCAGGCTGCGTGGGGTCGGGAATAGCGGCAAAGAGACCGGACTGCGCAGGCTGAGGAGCCGGCGTCGCAGGGGCCATGGGGTCGGGAATGCCGGCCATGGTAGGCTGCGGCGTGGCGGCGCCAGCCTGAGGCTGCTCCACGCGAGCGGTCACGGCCTGAACGGGCTCAAAACCCGCCGTGCCGGAAAGCGCGACATCGCTGGTTGGATTGTAGGCAAAGGGATCGGATGCCGGCTGTGCCTGATCTGCCGGCTGAGCGGGGGCCTGAGCAACAGGCTGGCCCTCTGAATCCGGAGTGGCGAAACGACTGCCCTGGACGCCTGCCTGCGTCTTGGGGGCATCATCGCCCGCACCGGAGGTACGGAAGTGGTTACCCACTGGTGCTCCTTATCGTCGTGCGTTTAAACTACATGAGCGCTTAGTATTTTAGCAGCATTAGCTTTGCTGCACATAAGAAGCATGGCCGTGTTTGGGTCCCTCCGGCCGGACACAGGGTTACTTTCCAAATCGTCCTCGGACATGTCGGAGCCCCCGCTGCGCACTACGTGCGGCGGGGGCTCCTCCGTCCTGCGGAAAGATTTGGAAAGTAACCCTGTGTCCGGCCTGCGATAACTAAGGGGTCGCTGCGTTTTACTTGGGTGCAGCAGCGCCGTGCTTGGGGGCTGAATTGCACTTTGCTGGTCTGGGCCCGTTTCCCGGAGAAAGCCCTTGCTTGGTGCGGGCCTAATTTGTTTGTTGCCGACAAAAACAGGGGCGTCCTCTTTGAGGACGCCCCTGTTTTGGATTGCATACGGTTGCTGAGGCGATACTTTGCCTCGTCTTGTCCTAGGCCAAGAACTCCTTGGTGGTCGCCACGATGTTGGCCGCGTCCAGGCCGTACTTGTGCAGGAGCTCGGCACCCGGGCCAGACTCACCGAAGGTGTCGTTAACGCCGATCTTCTTGAGCGACGTCGGGCACTGCTCGCACAGGACGTCGGCAACGGCGCTGCCCAGGCCACCGATCACGGAGTGCTCCTCGACGGTCACGACGTGGCCGGTCTTGGTGGCGCTCTTAACGATCAGGTCGGCGTCGATGGGCTTGATGGTGTGCATGTTGATGACCTCGGCATCGATGCCCTCGGCAGCAAGCTGCTCAGCGGCCTCGAGCGCCTCGCCGACCATCAGGCCGCAGGCGATGATGGTGACATCGGTGCCCTCGCGCATGACGATGCCCTTGCCCACCTCGAACTTGTAGGTCTCGGGGTCGTTGATAACCGGCGAGGCCAAACGGGCGAAGCGCATGTACACCGGACCGTCGCACTCGTAGGCGGCGCGCGTCACGGCGCGGGCCTCCACGTCGTCGGCGGGAACAATCACGGTCATGCCGGGGATGACGCGCATCAGGGCGATATCCTCGCAGCACTGGTGCGTGGCGCCATCCTCGCCCACCGAGATACCGGCGTGCGTGGCACCGATCTTAACGTTAAGGTGCGGGTAGCCGATGGAGTTGCGGACCTGCTCAAAGGCGCGGCCGGCGGCAAACATGGCAAAGCTGCTCGCGAAGGCGACGCGGCCGGTGGTTGCGATACCGGCGGCAACACCCATCAGGTTGCTCTCGGCGATGCCCACATCGAAGAAGCGGTCGGGGCACGCGGCCTTAAACTTGCCGGTCTGCGTGGCGGCGGCCAGGTCGGCGTCGAGGACCACAAAGTCATCGTGCTCGTTGGCGAGCTCGACGAGGGCCTCGCCGTAGCTTACGCGCGTGGCGATTTTCTTGACGTCTGCCATCCTAGAGCTCCTCTCCGGCGGCCGTGAGCTCTGCCATGGCCTGCTCAAACTGTTCATCGTTGGGGGCCTTGCCGTGCCAACCAACCTGGTTCTCCATAAAGGACACGCCCTTGCCCTTCAGGGTCTCGGCGATAATGGCGGTCGGCTGGCCCTTGGTAGCGCGAGCCTCGGCAAAGGCGGCGCGGATCTGATCGAAATCGTTGCCGTCGGCAAGCTCCACCACGTGGAACTTAAAGGCGCGGAACTTGTCGGCGAGCGGCATGGGGTCGTTGACCTCCTCGACGGGGCCGTCGATCTGCAAGCCGTTGTGGTCGACGATCACGCAGAGGTTGTCGAGCTGCTGGTTGCCGGCAAACATGGCGGCCTCCCAGACCTGGCCCTCCTCGCTCTCGCCGTCGCCCAGCAGGGCGTAGGTGCGATAGTCGTCGCCCCAGTGCTTGGCGGCAACGGCCATGCCCACGGCGGCGGAGATGCCCTGGCCGAGCGAGCCGGTGGACATGTCGACGCCCGGGGTGTCGTTCATGTTGGGATGACCCTGCAGGTGGCTACCGATATGGCGCAGCGTCTCGAGGTCCTCCTTGGGGAAGAACCCGCGCTCGGCAAGCACGGCGTACAGGCCCGGAGCGCAGTGGCCCTTGGAAAGCACAAAACGATCGCGGTCGGCCTTGCGGGGATCGGCCGGGTCGACGTTCATTTCCTCAAAGTACAGATAGGTCATGATGTCGGCAGCGCCGAGCGAACCGCCCGGATGGCCGGACTTGGCAGCGTGCACGCCGGTGACGATGCCCTTCCTTACCTCGTTGGCAACCTTTTTGAGCTCTTCGTCGCTCATTGTGCCTTCCTTTCATCCTCATTAGACAAAATGCGCACGGCACCGAAGGTAATCCCAACACAGCCGCAATGCACGTACGTCATTCATTATGCTGGAAACTGATGGCTTTACCAGAGTTTTTATCATTATTTGAACAATTTAGCAGGCAGAACCGCTGATGAAACGGTTTATCAATGTGAACGTCTTTTGGATGGAACGCGATCGACCCTACGCGCTAATGTCCTTGAATCCCTCGCCGAAGGCTTCCGTAACGTCAGCGACCGTCACAATGGCGTGAGGATCGCGCTCGCGCACGATCGTCTTGAGGGTATTGAGCTCTCGACGGCTCACGATGACCATAATCACCGGCTTCTCGGCACCCGAATACATGCCAGTCGCCTTAAACTTGGTACAACCACGACCCAGGCCATACATGATATCGGCAGCGATATCAGGGAACTTGTCCGAGATGATGAGTACCATACGGCGTTTGTTGCCACCATCGACCACGGCATCGATCACGTAGCCGCTAATGACCATCGAAAGGCCTGCATACAGTGCGTTTTCGATTGAAAAGACCGGAGCCGATAACGCGCATACGGCAACATCGATCGCCATGACGGTCGAGCCCACCGGCAGCGAGGTGTTACGCGAGATGATTTGGCCAATCGTGTCCGAGCCGCCGGTGTTGGCGCCGGCGCGCAACACCATGCCGTAACCGATGCCCGTAATAATGCCGCCCCACATGGCAGGGAGCATCAGGTCCGCATCCGCCAGAGGTGCTACAAACGGGGCGAACAGATCGGTAAAGAAGCCCAGCAGCACAAAGCCCGTCGCGGTCTGCACCACGTAGAACATACCGCCCTCGCGCATAACGATCAGCAACAGCAAGGCGTTCATCACGATGGTCTGAATACCAACGGGAAGCGACACGCCTCGCGCCGTGCCGACCGCCTGGATAATAGTTGCGAGGCCCGTAACGCCACCGGCGGCAAGACCGTTGGGAATCAAAAACAGGTCGGTCGCAATAGCGGCCAAGGCACACCCCAACATGATCTGGGGCAGATCGTGAAAGAAGTTCATCGAAAGAATGCGCTTGATGTCCAGACGATATGCCATGCTGCCTCCCTCAAAAAAGCGCACCCAAACG
>URSP01000091.1:0-6690 GCA_900550515.1 uncultured Collinsella sp.
CGGCAACAATGATGCGCTCGCCGGCAAAGTCGTGCGCCACGCCAAAAAACGTCAGACGCGCCTCAACCTCGCCCGGAATCACCTGCGGTTCGAGCCCCAGCTCGCGCAGGCCGTCCAGCAGCAGGGCGGCATTGGACGCATCGCGCGCGGCACTCGTGCACGTGGTGCAGATGCACACGGCCCCAAAGGCACGGGCCTCGTCCACAAACATCCGGCACGCAGCGAGCACACGCTCAACGGCCGCCTCGCAAAAGCGACCTGTCGCGTCAACGCCCTCGCCCAGATCGGTAATCTCGGTATGCTTGGACGATTCCACGATCGCCCCGCCCTCGACCTGGGCCAACACCAATCGCGACGACACCGTTCCCAGGTCGATCGCCGCCACCTTATAGCGTTTGCAATTTGTCATTGCGGGCTCTCCTCCGGGCGCTATTTGCCGTTGGACACGACCGTCTGGCCCTCGACACCGTTAAACCCAAACAGCATGTCGAGCGCCTGGATGTACCACGGCGCGTCCTTACCGACTTCTTCAATCTCTTTGGCCACTTCGCTGGCCTTCTTGGCGTTCGAGGACTTTTTGCTCGACGACGAGTCCGAATCGTCGTCCAGACCCTGCACTTCAATCCTCTTCTCGCCGGGCATCACCAGGCCCAAGTCCTCGGATGCCGCGTCCTTGATACCCTCCTCTGAGAGCAGCTTGTCGACGCTTTTTTGCAGCCCATCATTGTATTGCTGACGAATCTCGACCTGCTTGGCCAAGATATCGCTCGAACGCTTTGCCACGTACAGATCGCGCACGGGGAAATACAGGCTCACGAGCACCAGGGCAACGACAATGCCGATGAATAGCCCTCGCTGAGGACCGTGGGTAAAGTCGTAAATTGCCTTGACCGCCGCGTTGTCGTTGGCGTAGTGCATAAAGTCCGAGCCCGAAAAACGGTTCGAGGGCCTGGTCGACTTTTCGTGCGTTTGAGCCGAGGGGCGCTGAGCATGCGTCGGGCGCGCCGAACGTGGCGGACGGTCCGTCGGCGTATTCATTTGAGCATGGGAGCGTGAGGCACTCGGCGGACGCTGTGCGCGGTGATCGATGCCGCCGTAGTCGGACCCGCCGAGCTGCGCGGTACGCGCACGACGAGGCGACGGTTCGCGCGAACCGGCGGAATAGTACCTGTTATCGTAAATCTGATCCATGTGCGCCTTGTGCGGTTGAGGTTTGTTTGCGCTAAGTCCTTTAGTTATAGCACGAGCGCCCGCACCGCCTTCGCCAGCCTTTGCTCGACATAAAAAAGGCGCTGAGCCATATGGCCCAGCGCCAATAGTACTTTGCGGCATCCAGCCAAGGCGGGGCGGAACCGAGTCAACCCCGCCCCCCGCACACGCCGCTCGCCTAGCGGATGTTGTAGAACGCAGACTTGCCGGCGTAGCGCGCGCTGCCCTCGAGCTCGTCCTCGATGCGGATGAGCTGGTTGTACTTGGCAATACGGTCGCTGCGGCACGGGGCGCCCGACTTGATCTGGCCGGCGTTAACACCCACGACCAGGTCGGCGATCGTGGAATCCTCGGTCTCGCCGGAGCGGTGACTCACGATGCAGGCGTAGCCGGCCTCTTTGGCGGTCTCGATGGCCTCGAGCGACTCGGTGAGCGTACCGATCTGGTTGACCTTGACCAGAATCGCGTTGGCGGCGCCCAGCTCGATGCCTTTCATGAGGCGCTCGGTGTTGGTGACGAACAGGTCGTCGCCCACCAGCTGCACCTTGTTGCCAATGCGGCGGGTAAGCTCGACCCAGCCGTCCCAGTCTTCCTCGGCCATGCCGTCCTCGATGGAGATGATGGGATAGGTGTCAACGAGCTTCTCCCAGTAATCAACCATCTGGGCACTCGTGTACTCCACGCCCTCGCCCTTGAGCTCATACATACCGGTCTCAGCGTTGTAGAACTCGGTGGACGCCGGATCCATGGCGTACATGAAGTCGACGCCGGGCTTAAAGCCAGCCTTCTCGACGGCCTTGGTGATGTACTCGAACGGCTCGGCATTGGTCTTGAGATTGGGCGCAAAGCCACCCTCGTCGCCCACGCCGCCGCCAAGGCCGGCCTCGTGCAGCACGCCCTTGAGGGTGTGGTAGACCTCGGCGCACCAGCGCAGGCCCTCGGCAAAGCTCGGAGCACCCACGGGCATAATCATAAACTCCTGGAAGTCAACGTTGTTGTCGGCATGCACGCCACCGTTGAGGATATTCATCATGGGCGTGGGCAGCAGGTGGGCGTTGACGCCGCCCAGGTACTGGTACAGCGACAGGCCCGCCGACTCTGCCGCAGCGCGGGCAACGGCCAGCGACACACCCAGAATGGCGTTGGCGCCGAGCTTGGTCTTGTTGGGCGTACCGTCGGCGGCAATCAGCGCGGCATCGACGGCGCGCTGGTCGAAGGCATCGAGACCCACGACGGCATCGGCGCACTCGTTGTTGACATGCTCGACGGCCTGCGAAACGCCCTTGCCCAGGTAGCGACCCTTGTCGCCATCGCGCAGCTCACATGCCTCAAAGGCGCCGGTCGAAGCGCCCGAAGGCACCATCGCGCGACCGAAGCTGCCGTCCTCGAGCACGACCTCGACCTCGACGGTGGGGTTGCCGCGGCTGTCGAGCACCTCACGACCGTAGACGTCCAAAATATCGCTCATGTTGTCTCCCTCTCACTTGGAAACGGGTTGAATGCTTGGCGACACGGCATTGCGCCAATGTGGCGCTTTGGTTTGTAAGTTAGCCATGTCGCACTTTTTGCATTATGCCCTAAGTTAGCCGAGGGATACACTTGTTTTTCGAAAAATTTAGCGGGAACGATGAGGCGTGTCAGCCCGTCGTTCCCGCAGTCTTACTCCCCTGCCTTTGCTGCGTCCCACAGGTCGTTGAGCCCATGGGTCGAAAGCTCGGCAAGATCAACGTGGGCATCGGCCGCCATCTGTTCCATCGCAGCCCAGCGACGGCGAAACTTGGCCGTGCTCGCGCGCAGGGCGCTCTCGGCGTCGATACCCTCCTTGCGCGCGACGTTGACCAGGGCAAAGAGCAGATCGCCAAACTCCATTTCGCGCTCGGGCGAGCCAGGGGCCTCGGCCTCAAACTCGGCACGCTCCTCGGCAACCTCGTCCCACACGTCCTGGACCGTCTCCCACTCAAAGCCCACGGCCGCCGCCTTGCGCGACACCTTCTGCGCCTGCATCAATGCCGGCAGATGCGTGGGCACGCCGTCGAGCAGGCCCTCGGGTGCAGCCTCGCCTGCTGCCACGGCCTTGTCCTTGGCAGCCTTCTCGGCAAGCTTAACCTCGTCCCAGATCTTGAGCACCTCGTCGGAGTTATCGGCATCCGCATCCCCAAACACGTGCGGATGGCGTCGGATGAGCTTGGCGTCGATATCGCGTGCCACATCGGCCAGCGTAAACTCACCGGCGTCCGCCGCAATCTGCGCATGCAGCACTACCTGCATGAGCACGTCGCCGAGCTCCTCGCGCAGGTGCGCCGCGTCGTCCGCCTCGATGCAATCGAGCGCCTCGTAGGCTTCCTCAATCATGTTCTTGCCGATGCTCTGGTGCGTCTGTTCGCGATCCCACGGGCAGCCATCGGGCTGACGCAGACGCCAGATGGTCTGCACCAGATGCTGCAGCTCGGCCGACGCGTCGACCAGCGTGGACAGATCGCGCGAGCCCTCGGCATTTTGTTGAGCCATGTGCTGCGCCATGGTTATTCCTCCTCCAGGATCACGTGACGGAACGCACCGCCCTCGTAGATGCCGTAGCTGTGCGAGCCGTCCTTGGGGATGCTCACGCTGCCGGGGTTGAAGAGCCACAGGCCCGGGTGCGCCTCGCTTGCCTCGTTAACCTTGATGTGCGTGTGGCCGTAGACGAGCGCGGAGCCCTCGGGCAGCGCGGGCGCGTGGTCGACGCTGTTGTGCATGCCGGCGCCAAAGACATGGCCGTGCGTCAGGAACAGTTCACGACCGGTCTCGTCGAACAGCGTGGCGTAATCCGCCATGACGGGGAAGTCGAGCACCATCTGGTCGACCTCGGCGTCGCAGTTGCCGCGCACCGCGATGATGCGGTCGGCCAGGGCGTTGAGCAGCGGAATCACACGCTTGGGGGCGTAGTCGCGCGGAAGGTCGTTGCGCGGGCCGTGGTAGAGCAGGTCGCCCAGCAGAACGATGCGGTCGGGCTGCTCGGACTCGATGGCGGCGCAGAGGCGCTCGGTCCAGTATGCCGAGCCGTGGATGTCGGAGGCGATGAGGTATTTCATGGTGGTCCTTTCGGGAGGGGTTGATGGGGCTGGGCGCGAGATGTCGCCGACCGCGTTACTCAAATCGCAGTGCCGAGGCTTGTGCCGCCTGCATCACGCGCTGGAGCGGCACGTTATGCTCGCGGGCAAGACGGGCGCAGTCCTCGTACTCGGGCGCCGCACGCTCACTGCCGTCGGGCAGGGTGGCTACTTTGACGGCCACCTCGCCCCAAGGCGTCGTCACTTGCTCAAAACGACGCGGCAGACAGACGCGCTCCATAACCTGGCGGCGGATGCCGTTGGTCGTGGTTTCCAAAAAGATGGTCATCTGCAGACGGTCAATGTCCTCGCGGGCGCAGATTACCTGCAGCTGCCAGCCGGGACGACCTTTTTTGCAGTAGAGAGGCAGCCAGTGCACTTCGCGGGCGCCCGCCTCGCGCAAGCGGTCGGCGGCATAGGCGAGTACCTCGGGCGACGCATCGTCGATGTCGCACTCTAGCTTGACGATGGTCTCGGGCGCATCGGTCTCGCGGGACAGCGGAGATGTACTTCCACGTTGCATACGGTCCGGATCCTTTCCGCACGGGCTCGTTTTATTCACCCAAACGCTAGCACATCGGACGTGGCACAGGCGTGACTTTCGTCCATCGCCGCCCTCGCCCCTATCCAAACGTGTACGTCAGCCTCCAAACATGTCATTTTTTGTCGGTTTTGGAGGCTGACGTACATGTTTTGAGAGCAAGCGAGGCCGCACCGCGCACCCTTTCCGATCGATTTCGGCACCCCGCGCGTACGACGCGCCGAGGCTGCACCATTACAATGGAGCGGATTCGCCAAATGCAAAGGAGCCGCCATGTCCGCATGCCCGCTGGTCGATTGCCATACCCACACCTCGTTTTCGGACGGGCACGCCTCGTTTGAGGACAACGTTCGCGCCGCTGCTGCGGCCGGGTGCCGCGTCATGGTCTCGACTGACCATCTCACCCTGCCCGCCAGCATGGACGCCAACTGCGAAGTGCAGGTTGTCGAAGGCGACTTGCCGGCACATCGTCTGGCTTTTGAGGATGCTCACAAGCTTGCCGCGCAGATCGCGCCGGATCTCAGCTTTATCTATGGCTTTGAATGCGATTGGTACGAGGGCTGCGAGCCTTTGGTTGAGCGCTGGTCCCAGGGCGCCGTCGTGCGTCTGGGCAGTGTGCATTGGATTGGCAACCCGGGCGATATTGCGGCAGGCGCTGAGGGTGCGGCGGGGACGGAGGACGTCGCTCGCCCCGATACGCCCGATTCCCTTTGCGGTTGGATCGATGACGACACCAACCTGCATGTTTGGGAAAACTTAGGCGTGCGCGGTGTATGGGAACGCTACGTCGATGACTGGTGCCGCGCCTGCGAGAGCCCGCTCAACTTTGATGTGATGGCTCACCCCGACCTGGTCATGCGCTTTTCGAAGGAGGGCTTTGCGCCCGATTTTGACCCGGCGCCGTTTTGGGAGCAGATGGCCGAATGCGCCCACGATACGGGTCGCCGCGTTGAGGTCTCGACAGCCGCACCGCGCAAGGGGCTCGACGATTATTACCCCGCGACCGGCCTTTTGCGTCGCTTCGCCCACGCCGAGGTGCCGATTACTTTTGGCTCGGACGCACACCGCGCCTGCGACATCTGCTGGAACATTCGCGAGGCCCAGGCCCACGCCTACGACTGCGGTTATCGAGCCTTCGACATTCCCCACGCCACCGGCGAATGGGAGTCCACGCCCCTCGCCTAAGACTAGTGGCGGCGGGCGTTGAGTTCGCCGGCCAGCTCGTCGAGGGTGATACCGTAGCGTTCGAGCGTTACGAGCAGATGGTAGACCAGGTCGCCAGCTTCGTAGCGGATGTGGTCGTGGTCGTTGTCCTTGCAGGCCATGATCACCTCGCTCGCCTCCTCGGCAAGCTTCTTGAGCAGCTCATCCTCGACGTCGGTCAACAGACGGGCGGTATAGCTCTCCTGCGGCGATGCGTCGCGACGGCCGTGAATCACCTCGGCCAGTCCCGTCAGCGTCTCGCCGATATTTCCCGGCTGCACGTTAGCTGTTCTGACTCCCATGGTTATTTCCTCTCGTTACTGCAGCGTAAAGTAGGTACCGGTCTCATCGAACCGAGGCTTTGCGCCCTTTTTCTCAAAGAACTCGACGATGACGGCATGGGCCTCATCGAGCCTTTCTTTCTCGGCCTCGAGCCAAAGCGACTGCGCCCCGCAGGCATCAGTCAGGTGCACGCGGCATGGCACGCCCGCGCGGAGGAGCTCGGTGTTGCAGTCGGCGACCTCGAACGGCGTCACGACTTTCATCGCACTCCCCCTTCCACGCGCTTAAAGAAGCAGGTACGGTTGCCGGTGTGGCAGGCCGGACCCGGCGAGTCGACCTTGACCAGCAGCGTATCGCTATCGCAGT
>URSP01000092.1:0-6623 GCA_900550515.1 uncultured Collinsella sp.
GCGTGGAGATGCTCGATCATCCCGAATGGCGCGGAAAGCCGCTCATCGTGGGCGGGGACGCCGATTCGCGTGGCGTCGTGTCCACGTGTTCGTATGAGGCGCGGCGCTTTGGCGTGCACTCTGCCATGGCCTCGGCCGAGGCGCGGCGCTTGTGCCCGCAAGCCATTTGGACGCACGGGCATTTTGATCGCTACCGCGAGGTGAGCGCGCAGGTCATGGCGATTCTTGCCGAGGAGACGCCGCGCGTGGAGCGCGTATCCATCGACGAAGCCTTTATCGATATCACACCGGGTCGCTTTGCGCCCGAAGACCCGTTGCTGGTTGCGCGGCGTATAAGCGACCGCGTGGCAGGGCTGGGAGTGACCTGTTCCATTGGCGTGGGCTGCAACAAGACGGTCGCAAAGATCGCAAGCGAGCGGGATAAGCCGTTTGGGCTGACCATCGTGCGCCCCGGAACCGAGCAGCGCTTTTTGGCCGCGCTGCCGGTATCTGCCATGAGCGGCATCGGGCGCTCGGCCGAGGAGCGACTGCGCCGCATGCGCATCTACACCCTCGGCGAGCTATCACGTGCACCGGAATCCACCTTGGCCTCTATTTTTGGCGTCAATGGCGAGCGCATGCGTCAGCGTGCGCTGGGACTCGAAATCTCTGAAGTCACGAGCCTCGATGAAGAGCGCGAGGTCAAGTCGGTCAGCAATGAACGCACCTTTGCGAAAGATTTGACTGAGCGTGGGGATATTGAGGCGGCGATTGCGCTGTTGGGAGAGTCAGTGGGACGCCGTCTGCGCCGTCAGGGACTAACAGGCGCCACGGTGACGCTCAAGCTTAAGTATTCGTATGGCAGCGGGCGTACGGCACAGCGCCGGCTGCCTCATCCGACCGACGATGAGAACATCTTCGTGGCGGTTGCACTCGAACTGCTCGACAACATCTGGCAGGAAGGCATGCATGTTCGCTTAGCGGGCATCGGCATGAGCGACTTCGACCACCAAGGCGGCATCCAAACCGACCTGTTCTGCGAAGTCGACGACCGCGGAGCCCAATCCAGCGACCGACGCGACCTCTCCGTCGCCATCGACGCCGTCCGAGACAAATTCGGCGACACCGCTCTATCCTTCGGCCGCCAATCCCGCTTCAACGATTAACCGCCTTTGGGCAAAAAGAAAGCCGGGCAGGTGCGGAAAACCGCAACTGCCCGGCGATATGCGTGAGGGTACATAAACCCCGTCTTAAATGAGCTACTAGAGGAGGTTGAGGGGGAGCTGGGGGGCGTCTCCCCAGAGTTTCTCGAGGCGGTAGAAGTCGCGGGCTTCGGGAGTGAAGACGTGGACGACAACCGAACCGTAGTCCATGAGCATCCAGGTCTTCTGCTCGCGACCCTCGATGGAGAACGGGTGCTCGCCGCAAGCCTCGGCGACCTTCTCCTCGATCTCGTCGACGATAGAATCGACCTGGCGGTTGTTGGTACCGGTGGCAAGCACAAAGTAGTCGCATACGTCGGAAAGCTCGGTCAGGTCGAGCACCTGAACGTCCTCGCCCTTCTTGTCGTAGGCGGCCTGCGCGGCGGCGCGGGCGACATCCTCGGCGGCGACACCGCTCGCGGACAGCGAGGCGGCGGTACGGTCGGACGTGGCGGCGAAGCTCTTGTGCTCCACACCTTCAAGAATCTGCTCGTCAGTCATGGTCTCGTCGGCCATGGAATACCTCTTTCTAGACACACCCGAGCTAGCGCAGCTGGGCGTAATGGTTGTAAATCGAAATAGCCGTGGGATAAAGATAGCGCCCGGACTGGATCACATAGACCAGACCCTGCGCAAAACAGGAGAAGAACAACTCATCGAGCGTCGACTCCCCCACCATCTTGCGCAGCGCATGCGCATAGTCGCCGTGGCGGTTGGGCTCGATGGCATCGGCCACAAAGACCACCATATCGAGCGGCGTCATGTCGCAGGCACCCACGGTGTGACGGTCGACAGCCTGGAAAACGGCCGGCGACAACTCGGGGAAAAGCTGCGGAAGCTCATAGGCGGCAACAGGGCCATGCAAAAGCGGCGTCGCGGCAGAAGGAGAGCCGGCAATCTTAATGCCGTAATGCAGAGCGCGCGTGACCAGCTCGTCGTCGGAGAGCACTTTGTCCCAGTCATGGATCAGGCCGGCGGCAGCGGCATCGAAGCGGTCAACGCCGTAGACATCGGCCAGATGAAGTGCGGTCTCGGCAACACCCAGCGAATGCACATAGCGCTTGCGCTTATCCTTCATGCGAACATCGAGCAGCTCTTGAATGCGCTTGAGCAGCGCGCGCTCATCGCCCTCAAACTGATCCTCTACCGACAACGTAGACCCCCCATCACTCAAAATCTTCTTGGCCCAGATCGACATACAAACCGCGCTTGCGAATGTAGCCGAGCACAGACTCGCTCGTAAGATAGCGCACGCTCATGCCGCGGGCAACTCGCTTACGAATGTTCGTCGAGCTGATCGCCAGCGCCGGAATCTGAATATAGCGCACGTCGAACGGCAGCCCCGACTCTTTGATTCGGGCACGCGCCGTATCGATATCAAAGCCCGGTCGTGTCGCCGCAATAAAGGTAGCAAGCTCAGCGATTCGTTCGGCATCATGCCAGGTCACAATATCGATAATCGCGTCGGCGCCCGTAATAAAGTAGAGCTTTACCTGCGGCGGATAAAAGTCGCGAAGGGCATGAAGCGTATCGGCCGTATAGGTTACGCCCGGGCGGTCGATCTCGAACCGACTCGCCAAAAAGGCCGGGTTCGCGGCGGTGGCGAGGACCGTCATAGCATAACGGTCCTCGGCAGGCGTCACCGGCTTGTCAAGCTTAAAAGCAGGAGAGCCCGCCGGCATAAAGAGCACAGCGTCCAAGTCGAGGGACTCACGCGCCTGCTCGGCGGTCACCAGGTGCCCGTAATGGATGGGATCAAAGGTGCCACCCATAATGCCGAGCCTAAACTCCTGCCCGTCCTCTAGAGGAAGCTCGGGCAGACCGATTCCACCGCGCAGCGACATGGCCTACTCGCCCTCCGAGGTCTCGGCATCGCCCGCGGCATCCGCCGCATCGACAACCTCGACGCCCTCATCCGCAGCATCGGCCACGTCAATGGCCTCAACGGCAACGTCCTCGCCAGCATCCTCGAGCTCCTCGTACTCCGAGAAGTCCTCAGCGCCCTCAAAGTCAAAGGCGCGCTGGCAAATGCGGACCTCGTCGCCCGCACGGCAACCGGCCTTCTCGAGCGCGTCGTCAACACCCATACGCGCAAACTTATGCTGCAGGTAAATGACGGCTTCCTCATTTTCCCAGTCGGTCTGAATGACCATGCGCTCGATGGCACGACCGACCACGCGGAAGGCACCGGGCTCTTCCTGGACAATGCGGAAACGCTTCTCACGCTGCAGGCGACGGCGCTCCCACTCATCGTCACGCAGAACAACCGGTTCATCGGAGACAGCCAACTCGGCGCGCAGCTTAGCCACCTGCTCGCCCACGGCAAGCATCAGCGTGTTGAGACCGGCGCCCGTAACAGCAGACACGGCAAAGAACATATGGCCATCGCCGAGCGCCGCACGCTTAAGGTCGGCAATCTTGTCAGCCGTGCCCGGCGCATCGCACTTGTTAGCGACGACGATCTGCGGACGCTCCGAAAGCTCGGCGCCATACTGCTCGAGCTCGCGGTTGATGATGCGATAGTCCTCAACCGGATCGCGATCCTCAAAACCGCCCGTCATGTCGACGACATGCATGATCAGGGCCGTACGCTCAATGTGGCGCAAGAACTGGTGACCCAGACCCTTGCCCTCGCTCGCGCCCTCGATAAGACCGGGAACGTCGGCAACGACGTAAGAATATTCGCCGGCACGCACCATGCCCAGATTGGGCACGAGCGTGGTAAACGGGTAGTCAGCAATCTTGGGGCGGGCGGCACTCATGCGCGCAATGAGCGATGACTTACCCACCGAGGGAAAGCCCACGAGTGCGGCATCGGCCATAAGCTTCATCTCGAGCTCGATCCAGTGCTCCTCGGCCGGCTCGCCTAGCTGGGCAAAGGCCGGAGCGCGGCGCACCGACGTCACAAAGTGGGTATTGCCCAGACCGCCGGCGCCACCGGGCGCCACGACGACGCACTCGCCGTCGTGCACAAGATCGGCAATCTCGAACATCGGGGTCTGCGTCTCGGGGTCGAGCTCGCGCACCACGGTGCCCATAGGGACCTTGAGAATCAGGTCCTCGCCGCTCTTACCGTTACGACGGGCACCCTGCCCGTGCGTGCCGCGCTCGGCGCGGAAGTGATGCTTAAAGCGGTAATCGATCAACGAAGACAGCTGAGCATCGGCCTGAATGACGACATTGCCGCCACGACCGCCGTCGCCGCCATCGGGGCCGCCCTTGGGGACAAATGCCTCGCGCCTAAACGACATGCATCCGGCCCCGCCGTCGCCGCCGCAAACGTTAATGCGGCTGATATCGGTGAACTGTGACAACAGAATCGCCTCCTACAAAAAAGAGGGAGACCCTTGAATCCAAAAACTCAAGTGCCTCCCACATATGTGCTCTATGAAGGGTGAATTACGCGTTCGCGAGCGGGCGTACGCTGACCCTGTGCTTGATACCCTTGTGGAACTCAACGGTACCGTCGACCAGCGCGAACAGCGTGTCGTCCTTGCCACGGCCAACGTTCTCACCCGGGTGGATGTGCGTGCCGTGCTGACGGACGAGAATCGTGCCCGTGGTTACCGTCTGGCCGGAGAAGCGCTTCGTGCCAAGGCGCTGACCGCGGGAGTCACGGCCATTACGGGAGGAACCGAGTCCTTTTTTGTGTGCCATTGTGTATACCTACTCTTTCGTTACGAGTGTAATCTACTCGGCGACGGGAGCCTCGGCAACAGCCTCGGCCTCTGCCTTGACAGCCTTCTTGGCGCGGGACGTAGCCTGGACCTTCACGATCTTCAGCTTGGTGAGCTGCTGACGGTGACCCTTCAGACGACGATAGCGCTTACGCTTGTGGAACTTGAAGACCAGCTGCTTCTCGCCCTTGAACTGCTCAACGATCTGAGCGGTAACCTTGGCCTTGGCCAGCTTGTCGGGATCGGTGACGATCTTCTTACCATCGTTGAGGAAGATAACCGGCAGGGTGACCTTGTCGCCCTCATTGCCCTCGATCTTCTCGACGGTGATGACATCGTCGGTGGCGACCTTGTACTGCTTGCCGCCCGTGTTAACGATTGCGTACATGTTTACTTGCCCTTCATGCATCAGTTACTGCAACAGCCGAATATAGTAGCAGGCGAAAATACCCCCGTCAACGAGTATGTGGAGCAAATCCACAAGTTCGCACAGGTATGGGGCTGACGAGTCGGCCCTCGTCGTCCTCGCATGCTTGATTCTGACGCTCGACATCGTAGGAGCAGATGGTCACGAGGTCTTGCATACCGGTGGAAACAATAGGTGCATCCACGCCCGGGGTCAAGCCCTGCAACAAAACATCAGCAGCAGAAAGCAAAATTTCCGGACGCATGGAGCCCTCGTTATCGGCATGGGTGTCGAGCATGAGCACCAGGTGGTCCGGGCGCTCCCCCGCCGTGAGCTCATAGCCCACGAGCGTGTGATCCAAATCCAAGCGCTTGCTCTTTTTGCCGCGCGCGTAGTCGATGCCGTGGCCCGCGCGCAGCGTGTCGATCGCACGACGCACCTCGTCGGCGCTTACGGGCGCCTCGGGATCCAAGTGCAGATCGATGCGATACGACAGGCGCGTGAGCTGCGCCGTCAACGCCGGCGTGCGCACGTCGATGTACGCCGCCTCGATGGGCGCCAGATCGGCCGGAGACGCCGCGGCCAGGCGCTCAAACGCCTCGTCGAGCGCCACGAACTCGGTCATAAACAGGTCATACCACTCGCAGGTCGACGACGTACCCACCGGCAGCGCCGAAGAGAAGCCCACGCGCATGTGCGGAGAGAAGCCCTGCGTGACGGCATAGGGAAGTCCCGCACGGCGCACGATGCGCTCAATGGTATGGATTACTTCGAGATGGCCCAGGTACTTAAGGCGACCGCGCTTGCCATAGCGAACACGAAGCCTAAAGAGCGAGGGGTTGTCGGTCAGGCGCTCACTCATGCGCGATCACCCATCAATACATTCTTGGCGTGGAGCGTGGGGCAGATCCCGCAGCCGGTGCACGACGTGCGGGTACAGTCGGGAGTCGTGACGCCCTCGAGCGAGCGACGGTACTCGCGCTCGAGGAAGCCGCGCGTGCAGCCGGGGCTCACGTGCTCCCACGGCAGGCGCCAATCCAACTCGTAGGGCAGGTGCACGAGCTCATTGAGGTCGATGCCGTTTTTGGCAGCAGCTTCCTTCCAGTTATCGAGCGAGAAATGCTCTACCCAGGCGTCAAAGCGAGAGCCCGAGCGCCAAGCGTCGATGATGACGGGCGTCATGTCACGACCGGCGCGGGACAGCGCGGCCTCGATGAGCGAGGTCTCGGCATCGTGGTAATGTACGCGGACGGCACGGTTGCGAACGCTCGTGATAAGCAGCTTCTGGCGACGCTTGACGTCGTCGTAGTCGAGCTGCGGGCACCACTGAAACGACGTGGCGGCCTTGGGGATAAAGAC
>URSP01000093.1:0-6603 GCA_900550515.1 uncultured Collinsella sp.
ATCTACACGTAAGGAGTCGTCGGCAGCGTCAGATGTGTATAAGAGACAGCATTAAGTGCTCTCCGGCTCGTGCGGAACTCGCGATCGATGTTGCCCCATACGCCCGTCCAGGTCCTTAGATAACGTTGCTTGCGAACGTCGCTCTGCTCGTCCGCTTTTTTGATCTGGAGAGCCGGGTGGGCTGATATATATGGACAAGGGGCTCCCCCGTTGGTGAACGGGGGAGCCCCTTGTTGCGTTTGGGTTGTTGGTGCGAACTAGAGGTGGCTGATGATCAGTTCCATCTTGCCTTCGAGGTCGATGGAGCTGACGGTGCTCGGGGCCAGCAGGTGGCTTCCCTTGTGGACGGGGTCGCCGCAGACGGTGCCTTCGCCGTCGATGACCGACAGGCACATGAAGGGCCAGCGCTGGTCGAGGGTCTTGCTGCCGTTAACGCGCACGCGATCGACGGTGTAGCAGGGGCAAGACTCGAGCTCGGTCACGCCGTCCACCTCGGGCGCGGTCACCGTGCCGTCGGTCGGAGCCTGAGCATCAAAGTCGATGCAGTCGAGGCTCTGCTCAATGTGCAGCGGGCGCAGCTTTCCGTCGGTGCCGGGGCGGTCGTAGTCGTACAGGCGATATGTCACGTCGCTCGACTGCTGCGTCTCCAGAATCAGCGTGCCGGTCTTGATGGCGTGAACGGTGCCGGAGTCGATCTGGAAAAAGTCTCCCTTGTGAATCGGCAGCACGTTGAGCATCTCGTCCCAACGGCCCCCCTCGATCATCTGCGCGGCCTCGGCGCGGTCGTGCGCGCGCTGGCCGACGATGATCGTGGCACCGGGCTCGCAGTCCAGTACATACCAGCACTCGGTTTTGCCCAGGCTGCCGTTCTCGTGCTTGGCGGCGTACTCGTCGTTGGGATGAATCTGGATCGAAAGGTCGTCCTTGGCGTCCAGAATCTTAATGAGCAGCGGGAACTCCTTGCCCTCGCAATTGCCAAAAAGCTCACGGTGCTCGGCCCACAGCCACGACAGCGTGTGGCCGGCGTACGGTCCCTCAGCAATCTGGCAGTCGCCGTTGGGATGGGCCGAGATAGCCCAGAACTCACCGATGGGACCTTCGGGAATGTCGTAGCCAAATACGGTTTCGAGCTGGCGGCCACCCCAGATCTTCTTGCGGAAGATCGGCGTCAGTTTAATCAAATCGGACATATTCATACCTCCATTGTGTTGCGCGGGCGCCGCGCAAAGCAGCGCAAAACGAGCGCCCGCATGACTACAAAAACCTACGCCAACGTTACATTGTGCAACTCAAAGCGGTCGCCAACGTTGCGCGAGGTCGAATACTCAAAGGCGGCACCGCTGTCCAAAAAGCCAATCTGGGTGAGCTCGAGCAGGGGAGAGCCAGGTTTGGTGTCCAGACGCTCGGCTTCTTCTTCGGTTGCTGCCACGGCGCGAATGGTACGGTGAAAGCTCGAAATCTTCAGGCCACATTGCTCGCGGATGAAGCGGTAGAGCGATCCGTACAGGTCCTTCTTTTTAAGGCCTGGAATCAGCTCGAGGGGCATGTAGGTGTACTCGATAACGATGGGCTTCTCGTCGGCCTGACGCACGCGCACGATGTGATAGGCAAAGTCATCCTCGGCAATTCCCAGCTGGGCTGCGATGTCCGCTGGTGGATTAACAATCGAGAAATCGTAGACCACTGAGGTAACCTTCTCCCCGCGGTGCTCATACGAAAAGCCCTGGGCACGGTCGTTTTTGCCCTGGAAAAACGCCTGGCCGGGAAGTCCCGCCGTGTCCTTAACGTAGGTGCCCGATCCGCGTCGGCTGGTAATAAGGCCTTCCTCGGTGATTTGTTCAATAGCTCGTTTGACGGTGATTTTGGAAACGCTATAGAGCTTGCAGAACTCAACGACGGTAGGAAGCTTGTCGCCCGGTTTAAGAGCGCCATCCTCGATAGTGCGACGAATATCTGCAGCTATCGCCTCGTATTTGGGAATCATGGAACCTCCTTTCCAACTTGGTTGAGTATAAAAGAAAGTATAGTTAACACCTAAGCATCCCTATTATATATTGAAAAAGTTCGAGAAAGATATAATTAAAAGTCGCTTTGCATATAAATTAGAGCGCTCTAAATAGATAAACATCTGAGTAATGTCGTGTTAAGCGGTCATTCGCGTTTTCCCAGATAAAACCTGCCAAAACAAACCTGTCCCTTTTTGGTAGGTTTTTGCCTTGGGAGCGGTACCATACAGGCAATGTTTAAACGAGAAAGGTGGGCTCCCATGGAACCTAAGCAGTACTACATCGGCATTGACGTCGGCGGCACTTCGGTCAAGGAGGGCCTGTTCGACGAAGACGGTAACCTGCTTGCCAAGGCCAGCGTGCCCACGCCTCCCATCGTTGACGCTGCGGGCTTTGCCGCGGTGACCGAGGCTATCGACCAGGTGGTCGCCAAGGCCCAGGTTCCGCGTGCCTTTGTGGCGGGCATTGGCCTGGCCGTTCCGTGCCCCATCCCGGCATCGGGCGATGCCAAGGTCAAGGCCAACATTGCCATTAACCTGCCCGAGCTCAAGATCGCCATCCAGGAGCACTGCCCCGACGCGGTCGTTAAGTACGAGAACGACGCCAACGCCGCTGCTATGGGCGAGGCCTGGCTCGGCTCTGCCAAGGGCGTACAGAACGTGGTGATGGTCACCATTGGTACCGGCGTGGGCGGCGGCGTTATCGTTAACGGCGACGTGGTATCGGGCGTTGTGGGCGCCGGCGGCGAGATTGGCCACATGTGCCTGAACCCGGCTGAGGAGCGCACCTGCGGCTGCGGCGGCCATGGCCATCTGGAGCAGTATTCCAGCGCCACCGGCGTGGTGAGCAACTACCTTGCCGAGTGCAAGAAGGCGGGCGTCGACCCCATCGAGCTCACCGGCCCCTCCGATTCCAAGGACGTGTTCCAGGCCTGCCGCGAGGGCGACAAGCTCGCGCTGGCAGCTGCCGATACCATGGCCGACTATCTCGGCCGCGCGCTGGCGCTTATTGCCAACGTGGTTGATCCCGAGATGTTCCTCATCGGCGGCGGCGCCTCCGCCTCGGCCGATGTCTACCTCGACAAGGCTCGCGAGTACTTCCAGCGCTACGCGCTCTCTGCCTCGCGCGAGACGCCCATTAAGGTCGCTTCGCTCGGAAACGACGCCGGCATCATCGGTGCCGCCTACGTAGCCCTGCGCGCCGCCGGTAAATAGCTGGTGCAAGGGGGGCAGATTTCGTCCCGGCACTTGCCCCAAATTGCGCCGCGGCCCTTCCGTCTGCGAAGGCTCGGCGCCAGCGTGCTACCATAGCTACGTCCAAGTACACATATCAAGTGGAGGATATCCATGGCAAACGTTCTTGTCTTTGGTCACCAGAACCCCGATAACGACGCCATCATGAGCGCCGTCGTCCTGTCCCAGCTGCTCAACCAGGTTGAGTATGCCGGCAACACCTACGAGGCCTGCGCCCTTGGTCAGCTTCCGGCCGAGTCCGCCAAGCTGCTCGCCGACGCCGGCATCGCCGAGCCCCGCGTGATCGAGTCCGTCGAGGCTGGTCAGCTCGTCGTCCTCACCGACCACAACGAGTCTGCCCAGTCCGTCGCCGGCCTTAAGGACGCCACGGTCTTTGGCGTTGTCGATCATCACCGCATCGGCGACTTCGAGACCGCCGGCCCGCTGCACTACATCTGCCTGCCCTGGGGCTCCAGCTGCACCATCGTCACCAAGCTCGCCGGCGTGCTCGGCGTTGAGCTTTCCGACGTCCAGGCCAAGCTGCTGCTCTCGGCCATGATGACCGACACGCTCATGCTCAAGAGCCCCACCACCACCGATGTCGACCGCGCCGTCGCCGCCAAGCTCGGCGAGCAGGTGGGCGTCGACCCGGTCAAGTTTGGCATGGAGGTCTTCCTCACCCGTCCGTCCGGCTCCTTCACCGCAGCCGAGATGGTCGGCAACGACATCAAGATGTTCGAGCCCGCCGGCAAGAAGCTGCTCATCGGCCAGTACGAGACTGTCGACAAGACCCGCGCACTCGGCATGATCGACGAGATTCGCGAGGCCATGCGCGCCTACGCCGCCGAGAAGGGTGCTGACGGCATTGTACTGTGCATCACTGACATCATGGAGGAGGGCTCGCAGGTCCTGCTCGAGGGCGAGACCGAGGCTGCTCAGAAGGGCCTGGGCATTGCCGACGAGCACGACGGCGTCTGGATGCCGGGCGTCCTCTCCCGTAAGAAGCAGGTTGCTGCCCCCATCATGGCCGCCTGCTAGGTTTAGTTGACCAAACGCCACGACCGGACCGCGGACGCCCCGCGCTCCGGTCGTTTTTTGTGCGCGGGACCGCGTCCTCTATTGGACGGGCGTGCCCGTGCCGTTGAGCAAATAATGTTCAACCTGTGGTTCCGCTTTTCGGTCACGCCTGCGTGCTTGTCGTGCAGGGTAGGCTAGATGCAAGCGTAATACGTTAGAGCGCGGCGCCGCCACTTGGGCGGGCCGTGCTTTTTTAAGACGGGAGCTTTCCCGTGAAAGGAGCCGCCCATGGCAGCAACTGAGCAGCTGTTCAACGTTCGTGAGCGCAAACGCTTTGAACGTCACGACATCTGGGAGCGCATCGCCGAGAACGGCACGATTTCCGCCGCCGTCATGGTCTTCGCCGCCATCGCCGCCGTCATTTGCGCCAATACCGATGCCTACGAGGCCATCCATCACTTTTTGGAGACCCCGCTGTATGTGGGCCTGGGCAACCTTACGGCCGGTCTCACCGTTGAGCTTTTCGTCAACGACTTCCTCATGGCGATTTTCTTTTTGTTGGTGGGCATTGAGCTTAAGTATGAGATGACGGTCGGCGAGCTCAAAAACCCGCGCCAGGCCATGCTTCCCATGCTGGCGGCCGTGGGCGGCGTCGTCGTTCCCGCCTGCATCTATCTGATCTTTAACCATGCCGGCGCGCACAACGGCTGGGCCATTCCCATGGCAACCGATATTGCCTTTGCGCTGGGCGTGCTGTCGCTTTTGGGTAATCGCGTGCCCAACGGCGTGCGCGTGTTCTTCTCGACGCTCGCCATCGCCGACGACCTCATCTCCATCGCCGCCATCGCCATCTTCTACGGTCAGAGCCCCAATCCGTTTTGGTTGGGCGCCGCCGCGCTTGTGACCTGCGCGCTCGTGTGGCTCAACAAGACGCAGCATTACCGCCTTGCCCCGTATTCGGTACTGGGCCTGCTGCTGTGGTTCTGCATGTTCAAGAGCGGCGTGCACGCTACGCTCGCCGGCGTCATCTTGGCCTTTACCATCCCGGCCAAGTGCGGCGTCAAGCTCGATAGTCTGACCGACTGGCTGGGCGAGTGCCTGCCGCTGCTCGACGACCGCTATGACGACGAGGCACACATCCTGGGCCAGCATGACTTTACCGTCTCGACCACCAAGGTCGAGCGCGTCATGCACCGCGTGACCCCGCCGCTCATCCGCATGGAGCGTCTGATCTCCACGCCGGTCAACTTTGTGATCCTGCCGATCTTTGCGTTTGTCAACGCGCAGGTTCGCCTGGTGGGCGTGGACATGAGCACGCTGCTCACCGACCCGGTGACGCTCGGCGTGTACTTTGGCATGCTGCTGGGCAAGCCGATCGGTATCTTTGGCATGACGTTCGCCTTGGTCAAGCTCAAGGCCTGCGAGCTGCCGCACAACGTCAACTGGCACATGATTGCCGGTGTGGGCATTCTGGGCGGCATCGGCTTTACGATGTCGATCCTCATCAGCGGCCTTGCCTTCCCGACGGCCCAGTTTGAGGTTCTGGCCGCCAAGGCCGCCATCCTTGCCGGTTCGGTCACCGCTGCCGTACTTGGCATGATCTACATGAGTGTGATCTGCAAGCACCCCGCGCCCAAGAACGAGTAGGCGCGTAGAAACAGACGCCAGAGCCTGCTCGAGCGCGTGTAAAACGCGGTTTTGAGTGGTACTTGCCACCTGCCGGACACCCCAGTGGCCAAAAAACGCCGTTTGTGAGTACTGTCACAAACGGCGTTTCATTTTAGGTGCGGAAAATAATGAACAAAGTTATAAGAACTGTACGTTAATGAGTGACCATCGACTTCCAATTTGGCGCTAGCTGACGGTGATTGGGGAGTTTCAAGTCGAGTTTTGCCGATTTCGACCAAGAATCGCTGCTACTAAAAGGGTAACAGTACTCATATTTGCCCTTTTTTGGCCACAAGCCCTAAAACAAGCCTCGCCAAGGTCGGGAAACGGGCCAAACGCCGGCCTCGAGGCTTATTCCACGGTGCCGTAGATGGCGCCCCAGCCGTGGGCGGCCAAGGCGGAGTTGAGCTGGTCGCAAAGTGACTGGCGGTCGTAATAGCCGGGCGGTAGCAGGTTGACGATTTCCATGAGATCGGGTGCCAGGTCCAAGATTTCGGCCTGTACGATCAGATCCAGACGGTCGATGGCGTGGCGGTCGTAAAACAGTCCGTCGACCAGGCGCTGCAGGTCGCCGAATTCCTCGGCCTGGAACGATCCGTACTCCATAGTGCCTCCTTGGGCGCTTCACGCCGGCATGCGCGGCGATTCGTAATTCATTGCGATGGACTTAATCTATCACG
>URSP01000094.1:0-6566 GCA_900550515.1 uncultured Collinsella sp.
GGCTCGGAGATGTGTATAAGAGACAGCTGCGGCACATCGGTAAACGGATGCTTCCAGTTTCCTGCCAGCGCGGTCTTTTCTGCGCCAAGCAGACGGGTCAGCATCACCGAGGCCTCTGCGCGGGTCATGGATTTCTCCAACGCAAAGCCCTTGTCGGTGCCTTTGAACAGTCCGAGATCATAAAGCATCTGCGCCTGCGCTTCGGTATCGCCGGGATAGTTGTTGTTGATCGTACCGACCTGTGCCGCACCGGCGGCACAGGTCAGCAGACCTGCCATCAGACACGCGGAAACAAATTTTTTCATGCCGCACCCTCCCTGCATACATGACAAAACTCTATGAACCTTTATTCTATTGTGACGGAGAACGGAATATCGCTTCCGCTTTCCGTTTTGCTGCTTACTTCAGCTTATTCTCAACCTCATACGCGAGCTTCTCGATAAACTCGCCGGTCTCCATAGCGGTGGTCTCGCCGGTCTTGCGGGTACGAACCGAAATAACACCCTTTTCCTCGTCCTTATCGCCAATGACGATCATATACGGAACCTTGTGAACCTGTGCTTCGCGGATCTTATAGCCAATCTTTTCGTTGCGCTCGTCCATGGTTACGCGGAAGCCCTTATCAGTCAGCTGCTTAACAACTTCCTGTGCGCACGGAATATTGCGGTCGGTCATCGGCATAACGCGAACCTGCTCCGGTGCCAGCCAGGTCGGGAATGCGCCTGCAAAATGCTCGGTGATAACGCCGATGAAGCGCTCGATGGAGCCAAAGCACACGCGGTGCAGCATAATGGGGCGCTTCTTGGTGCCGTCGGCGTCCACGTACTCCAGGTCAAAGTTGAGCGGCATCTGGAAGTCGAGCTGGACGGTACCGCACTGCCAGGTACGGCCGAGCGAGTCCTCCAGGTGGAAGTCGATCTTGGGGCCGTAGAAGGCGCCGTCGCCCTCGTTGACCTCGTAGTCCATGTGCAGCTGCTCCAAAGCAGTGCGCAGGCCCTCCTCGGCGCGAGCCCAGTCCTCGTCCGAACCCATGGAGTCCTCGGGGCGGGTGGAAAGCTCAACGTGATACTTGAAGCCAAACTTCTGGTACACGGAGTCGATGAGGTTGACCACGCCCACGATCTCGTCGGTCAGCTGGTCGGGGCGCACAAACAGGTGGGCGTCGTCCTGGTTAAAGCAGCGCACGCGGAACAGGCCGTGCAGGGCGCCGCGCAGCTCGTGGCGGTGCACCAGGCCAATCTCGCCGGCGCGGATGGGCAGCTCACGATAGGAATGCGGCTTGGAGGCATACACCAGCACGCCGCCCGGGCAGTTCATGGGCTTAATGCAGTACTCCTCGTCGTCGATGACGGTGGAGTACATGTTGTCCTTGTAGTGGTCCCAGTGGCCCGAGGTCTTCCACAGCTGCTTGTTCATGATAAGCGGCGTGGAGATCTCCACGTAGCCGGCCTTGTGGTGGATCTCGCGCCAGTAGTCCAGCAGCGTGTTCTTAAGGATCATGCCGTTGGGCAGGAAGAACGGGAAGCCGGGAGCCTCATCGCGCATCATAAAGAGGTCCATCTCGCGGCCGATCTTGCGGTGGTCGCGCTTCTTGGCCTCCTCCAGCATGTGCATGTGCTCGTCGAGCTCTTCCTTGGTGGCAAAGGCGACGCCGTTGATGCGGGTGAGCATCTTGTTGTCCTTGTCGCCCTTCCAGTAGGCGCCCGAGACGCCGGTGAGCTTAAAGGCCTTCAGCGCCTTGGTGTAGCAGATGTGGGGACCGACGCACATGTCGATGTAGTCGCCCTGCTGGTAGAAGGTAATGCGGGCGTCGTCGTCCAGGTCGCCGATGTGCTCGACCTTATACTTCTCGCCGCGCTCCTCCATAAGGGCGATGGCCTCGGCGCGCGGCTTCTCGAACACGGTGAACTTGAGGTTCTCCTTGACGATCTTCTTCATCTCGGCCTCGATCGCGGGGAAGTCGTCCTCGCTAATCTTGACGCCCTCGGGCAGGTCGACGTCGTAGTAAAAGCCGTTGTCGGTCGCGGGGCCGTAGGCAAAGTCGGCCTCGGGATAGAGGCGCTTGATGGCCTGCGCCATGATGTGCGCAGCAGAGTGGCGGATGACGTGCGTGACCTCGTCCTGCGGGAGCTCGGCCACCGAACCGTCATTGTAGAGTGCCTTCATGGGTATGTTTTCTCCTCTCGGATGCCTGATGCAAGTGCGTGCGATGCGCTCGGCGTTTTTGACTTGCATCATTATAGGCAGGTTGCCTTGGTATACAAGCGCCCGCCGCACCTTAATGGCACGGCGGGCGATTTTCTACGCATGCTTCATCGTGTGGGCGCGGGGTGCGCGTGGCTTGCGCGAGATGCGCGGTACCCGTAGCTTGCGGCCGGCCCGGCGATGGATGCGTTACTGGATGCGAGTTCGGCAGTAAGGGCAGACCTTCCAGTGCGCATCGAGCGGGCGATGGCAGCTGGGACAGACGTTGCGAACCTGGGTATCGCACACCGGGCAGACGACGAAGTCCTTCTCGATGGGCGCGCCGCACTGCGGGCAGGTGCCGTACTGGGCAAGCTGGCGCTCGCGCAAGGCCATGTCCAGCTCCTGCTCCTCGCGGTCGGACGCGTAGGAGTGCGGGCGCAGGACCAGGTACGCGATGAGGCCTACAAACGGGATAAGGGCGATGATGCCCCATGCCACGTAGGCGCTGGCGCCGCGGCGGCGAGCGTCAATGAACACATAGACGACCGACAGCACATACAGGGCGATGATAAAGCCAACGAAGGCATAGACGACGCCCATAAGCTGCGGCGACATGAGCTCGGAGATGTACTTGGACATTACGGGTACCTTTCGGAATATTTACAGTCCGGTCAAGTTTACCACGGGGTTTGTTTATATGGGACTACGGCTAGGGGCGGGACTGGCGCGGACACAAACATCTCAATCTGTAACAGGTGGGAGCGGAATTCTCTTCTAACTGTTACAGATTGAGACACAGGTGTCCCTCCCCGACTTCAATCTCAATCTATAACATCTAGAACCCAAATCCTCGTCTAACTGTTACAGATCGAGACAAACGGTTGCCGTAGTTGTCGGCAGACGAGGTTGTCGACGTTGTCGGGTCTCCCCTCGCCTGCCGTTGGCGGGTGTTGCGGGGCTGTTCGCCGCATTGCCGCCGCGCTGGGGGCACGCAGACCGTAGGATGGTCTTATTGACAGCCTGTCAACTCGTCCGGGAGGCACTGTGGCAGAAACGTTTGATATCGCGATTGTGGGCGCGGGCATCACGGGATGCGCCATCGCGCGGCAGCTCGCACGCTATGACCTGTCCATCTGCGTGGTCGAGGCGGCCAACGACATCGCCCTGGGCGCATCGAAGGCAAATGGCGGCCTGGTGCACGCCGGCTACGATCCGGCGCCGGGAACCGTAAAGGCACAGGTCAACGCCCGTGGCTGCGAGTTGTACGGCACGTGGGCTCAGGAGCTAGGCTTTCTGTTCTGCCGCACCGGGTCGATGGTGTTGGGCTTTAACGACGAGGACCGCACGCATCTGGAGCAGCTGCGGTGCAACGGCCATATCAACGGCGTGCCCGAGCTGTCGATCGTCGGACCCGACCGCATCCACGAATTAGAGCCGCGCGCCAGTGCCGATGCAACGTGCGCGTTGTGGTGCCCCTCGACCGGGTTTGTCGACCCGTTTGAGGTTGCCATCGCCGCGCTGGAAAACGCCGTGGCCAACGGGGTGACGTTTATGCGCTCCGCATCGGTGGAAGCGATTGAAGTCGCGGGCTCGGGCGACGACGCGCACTTTACGCTGGCGACCCCCGCTGGCAACGTGCGCTGCCGCTACCTGATCAACGCCGCGGGCAACGACGCCGCCGACATCTCGCATATGGCGGGCGCCGAGGAGTTCCAGATGGTCTGGCGCCAGGGCAACATCGTGGTGCTGGACAAGGAGCCGCGCGCGCTCATGCCGCTCTACCCCGTTCCGACGCCAGTGTCGAAGGGCGTTATCGTGACGGGCACTGTGCATGGCAACACCGTGATCACCGCCACGGCTGCCGTGCGCGAGCCGGGCGACACGCAGACCTATGCGAGCGATGTGAACGCGCTGCTGAACGGCGCGCACAAGCTGGTGCCCGATCTGGATACGCGCCGTGTGGTGCGCGCATTTGCCGGCGGGCGTCCGGTCATTAAGGGGACGAACGACTTCTTTATTGGACAGTCGGCCGTAGTGCCGGGGCTTTTCCAGGCGGCGGGCATTCAGTCGCCGGGCGTGGCAAGCGCGCCGGCAATTGCCGAGCGCATGGAGCAGGTGCTGCGCGGTGCAGGCGTGGCCCTGCACGAGCGGGCAGACTGGAACCCAATTCGCCGCGCGCCGGACGACTTTGACCGCGCACCGTTGGCGCGCAAGGAGGAGCTAATCGAGTCCGATCCCGCGTGGGGACAGATTGTCTGCCGCTGCGAAACGGTGCCCGAGGCCGAGATTGTGGCCGCGATCCGACGCCAGCCGGGCGCGGTCTCGGTCGAGGGCGTCAAGCGCCGCTGCCGCGCCGGCATGGGTCGGTGCCAGAGCGGGTTTTGCCAGAGCCGTGTGGTGGCGATCCTGGCGCGGGAGCTGGGCTGCGACCCCAGCGAGGTGTTGTTGGAGGACGCAGGTTCTTGGCTGGTTGAGGGACCGCTGAAGGGGGGTGCGCTAGGATGGCGAAATTAAAATCGAGCGCTACAGACAGCGGTGCCGTTGAGTCAGTACCGACGCAAGCCTTCGACGTGGTCGTCATCGGAGGCGGCCCCGCCGGTATGGCGGCCGCCCTTGCCGCGCATAAGGCCGGCGCACGCGTGGCCATCATGGAGCGCGAGCAGCACCTGGGCGGCATCCTGCGCCAGTGCATCCACCCCGGCTTTGGCCTGTCGCACTTTAAACAGGAGCTCACCGGCCCCGAGTACGCGCAGCGCTTTATCGAACAGGTGCACGCAACCGACATTGCGCTGTTCCTGAACTGCATGGTGCTTGGGATTGATTTAGGCGAGCTTACGGAAGAAACCGCGGTCCATACCGTCACGCTCATGAGCCCTGCCGGCATGCTGCAGCTCACCGGGCGCGCGGTCGTCCTTGCCATGGGTTGCCGTGAGCGCACCCGCAGCGAGATCAAGATCCCCGGCAGTCGTCCCGCTGGCGTGTTTACGGCCGGCCTGGCGCAGCGATACATCAATATCGAGAACCTCAAACCCGGCTCGCGCGTCGTCATTTTGGGCTCGGGCGACATCGGGCTGATCATGGCACGTCGCTGCACGCTCGAGGGGATTTCCGTCGAGGGCGTCTACGAGCTCATGCCGTACGCCAACGGTCTGCGCCGCAACGTCAAGAACTGCCTGGACGACTTTGGAATTCCACTGCACCTGTCCACCACCGTCACACGCGTGATCGGGCACGACCGCGTGGAGGCCGTCGAGGTAAGCCAGGTCGACGAGCACCTGGCGCCAATTCCGGGGACCGAGCGCATTGTTCCGTGTGACACACTGCTGCTTTCGGTGGGCTTGATTCCCGAGAACGAGCTTTCGGTTGCCGCAGGCGTAGAGCTTGACCCGCGCACGCGCGGCGCCGTGGTTGACCAGAGCCTGCAGACGGGCGTGCCGGGCATCTTTGCCTGCGGCAACGTGTTGCACGTGCACGACCTGGTCGACAACGTAACGAGTGAGTCAGAGAGGGCTGGCACGGCTGCGGCGGTATACGCGCTGGGCGGTGGCGCGGATGCCGAGGCGGGCGCCCAGCGCGTGGGTTGCCAGCTCACGGTCTCCCCTGCCGGCATTGCGGGCTACGCGCTGCCGGGACGCATTACGGCTGTGGCACTCACCAAGCTCAACTTCCGCGTACGCCGACCGGTCGACGCCGCCCGCGTGCGTATTCTCGCTGGCGGCGAGGAATTATTCGTAGGCAAGGTCCGTGCATTTAAGCCAAGCGTCATGGAAAGCTTTCCAATGCCGGCAAAGGTCATCAAACAAGCGCTCGACCTGGGTGTCAGCGAGATTGTCCTGTCCGTCAATCCCATCGAGGAGGCATAGCTCATGAGCAATAACGCAATCGATACGCTGCAGTTCAACTGCACCACCTGCCCATCCGAGTGTCTCCTGACCGTAGAGGTAGAGCGTGACGCAGACGGCGCCGTGGTAGAGGTGCGCTCCGTGACCGGCAACAGCTGTCCGCGCGGTAATAAGTTCGCACATCAGGAGCTCACCTGCCCCATGCGCGTGCTCACCACTACCGTAGCAGTATCTGGCGGCGACGAGACGCTGCTGCCTGTCCGCACCGCCAAGGCCATCCCGCTAGAACTCCACGCCCAAGCCATGAACCTCATCCGAGGCCTGGTCGTCAACGCCCCCATCCGCATGGGCGACGTCGTACTGGAAGACCTCCTCGACACCAGCATCAACCTCATCGCCAGCATGGACATCAACCGAGCCCAAGTAGCTAATTAGGGACGGGGCTCTTTTAGCTACCCCGCCATCCACCCAGCCCTCTTCAATTGCGGTGAAATAGTTCCTGATTTCCGCCAAAACCCCGGCATCCAGGAACTATTC
>URSP01000095.1:0-6510 GCA_900550515.1 uncultured Collinsella sp.
GCCGACCGCGCCATCGTCATCGTGACGCACAACATGGAGCAGGCGTCGCGCGTGTCCAACCGCACGGCGTTCTTCTACATGGGCGATATGGTCGAGTACGACGAGACCGACGAGATTTTCCAACGGCCCAAGGATCAGCGGCTGAATGATTACCTCACCGGCATGTTCTCCTAGTCCGGGACATGCTTGAGGCCCGCGGCGGCCACGGTTGTCACGGGACTGATTGGAGAGGCGGGTCATCTCTTGTGGGAGATGGCCCGCCTTTTGCTCTGCGACCGAAACGACCACCACAAAGGGGACAGGCGCCTTCGTGGTGGTTTGGGGTGGGGCTCGCTGCTATCATGGACAACGTTGAATTTCTACGAAGGAGCAGGGCATATGGCGATTCTTTTGGGATGCGATTCCGTCAGCCTAGAGTTTCCCACCAAGCATATTTTCGATAGCGTGACGCTCGGCGTGGGCGAGGGCGACCGCATTGGTATTGTCGGTAAAAACGGCGACGGCAAGTCGACGCTGCTGAGCGTGCTCGCCGGCACGCTGGAGCCCGATGACGGACGCGTGACGCACCGCCGCGGCACGACGATCGGTCTGCTCGGCCAAAAGGACAACCTGGTCGATACCGACACCGTGCATCATGCCGTCGTGGGCGACACGCCCGAGTATGAGTGGGCGTCGAGTCCGCGTACGCGCCAGATTCTGGCTGGCCTTATTAGCGATGTGCCCTGGGAGGGCACGGTGGGCGAGCTTTCGGGCGGCCAGCGCCGTCGCGTGGACCTCGCGCGCCTGCTGATCGGCGACTACGACGTGCTCATGCTCGACGAGCCCACCAATCACCTGGACATGCGCACCATCAACTGGCTCGCGCGTCACTTAAAGGCCCGCTGGCAGCGCGGCCAGGGTGCCATGCTCGTGGTCACGCACGACCGCTGGTTCTTGGACGAGGTCTGCACCAGCATGTGGGAGGTCCACGACGGCCAGGTCGATCCCTTCGAGGGCGGCTATTCGGCATACATCCTGCAGCGCGTGGAGCGCGACCGCATGGCCGCGGTTACCGAGGAGCGCCGTCGCAACATGGCGCGCAAGGAGCTCGCGTGGCTGAGCCGCGGCGCCCAGGCGCGTTCCACTAAGCCCAAGTTTCGCGTTGATGCCGCTCGCGAGCTGATCGCCGACGTGCCGCCCGTGCGTGACGAGCTGGAGCTCAAGCGCCTCGCCGTGAGCCGCCTAGGCAAGCAGGTTATCGATGTGGTCGACGTGGACGCCGGCTATGCGGATGCCGATGGCGCGCCCAAGCAGGTGCTCTCTGACGTGACCTGGCTCATTGGTGCGGGCGACCGCTATGGCCTGCTGGGCGAGAACGGTGCCGGCAAGTCGACGCTGCTCGGCGTGATCCAGGGCAAGATTGAACCCACGCGCGGCCGCGTGAAGATTGGCCAGACAGTGCGCTTTGGCGTGCTGTCGCAGCAGCTCGAGGAGCTCGAACCCTACATGGGCGACACGATCCGAGAGGTGCTCAGCAACTATAAGAAGTACTACGTCATCGACGGCAAGGAGACTTCGCCCGAGAAGCTCTGCGAGCGTCTGGGCTTTACGACGCAGCAGCTCTGGAGTCGCATCGGCGATCTTTCGGGCGGCCAGCGCCGTCGCCTGTCGCTGCTACTGACAATCCTGGACGAGCCCAACGTGCTCATCCTGGACGAGCCCGGCAACGACCTGGATACCGACATGCTGGCGATTGTCGAGGATCTGCTCGACGGCTGGCCCGGCACGCTGATCCTGGTGACGCACGACCGCTTTTTGATGGAGCGCGTGACCGACCAGCAGTGGGCGCTGCTCGACGGCCACCTGACGCATATGCCCGGTGGCGTGGACCAGTACCTGCGCCTGTGCAACGCCACCGCCGAGGGCGAGCCCGTGGGCGCGCCGAGCGCCAAGACCGGCACGTTTGACACCGGTGCCGCGGCAGCTGCGGCCGAAAAGCCCAAGTCGAGCGGTCAGCCCAACGGCCTGTCCAACGCCGAGCGCCAGAAGCTCCGCCGCGAGGTGAGTTCGCTCGAGCGCAAGATGGAGACGCAGCGCGCCCGCGTTGAGGAGGCCGAGGCAGCAATGGCCCAAGTCGATCCCACCAACTACACGGCGCTCGGCGAGCAGCAGGCAAAGATCGACGAGGCTCACGCCGCCATGGACGAGCTGGAGATGGCGTGGCTCGAGGCGAGCGAAAAGCTCGAGGGCGAGGAGTAGACGAGGATGATCAAAGCCGCGTTTTTCGATATCGACGGCACGCTGCTGAGCTTTAAGACTCACCGGATTCCGGCGTCGGCGCAGCAGGTGCTCGACAGCTTTCACGAGCAGGGGATCGCATGCGTGATCGCCACGGGTCGCCCGACCTACCAGATGCCGGACTGGCTGTTCGACCTGGGCTGGGATGCGTACATTACGCTCTCGGGTCAGCACTGTTTTGATGCCGAGGGGGTTTACCGCAGCTGTCCGATCGATCCGGACGACGTTGCGGTGATTGTGGACCAGGTGGCGCAGGGGCGCTATGACTCGCTGTGCATGCAGGGCGAGAACTCGTTTGTGAACCGCCTGTCCGAGCGCGTGGTGACGGCTGGCAGCAACGCGGGAATCGTCTACCACGAGGAGCCGTTTGAGCACGCCTTTGACGCACCGGTCTACCAGTTCTGCGCCTTTGTGGACCCGGCCGACGAACATATCGTGACCGACGCCGTGTCGCATTCGCTCACCACGCGCTGGTGCGACCTGTTCTGCGACATTATTCCCGCTAACGGCGGCAAGGACCTGGGCGTGGCGGCGACGCTCGAGCGGCTTGGTATCGACGCGAGCGAGGCGATTGCCTTTGGCGACGGCGAGAACGACCTGTCGATGTTTGCCGCCGTGGGCACGAGTGTGGCCATGGGCAACGCACAGGACACGGTGAAAGCTGCGGCGACCTATGTGACGACTGCCGTGGACGACGACGGCATCTACAACGCCGCGAAGCACTTTGGATTGATGTAACTGCGGGCCGGCACCCGGCGCCTGGGGACACTCCTTGCGGGGCGTCTCCATTTTGTTTTCGTCCCGCACGTTTTGTGAAACACGGCTAACTTTTAGACAAAGTAGTAAGACATGGGCAACTTTTGCGGTAAAGTTAGCCGTGGAAAGTATCCAAAGGCTAACTAGCAATCATCGCGAAAGGCGGCCCATGGCCCTACGTGAATCCGGAGAAGACTATCTCGAATCGATCTACGTTCTGTCGGAACGTCAGGTCATCGTGCGCTCGATCGACGTTGCGGAGTACCTCGGCGTAACCAAGGCGAGCGTCTCTAAAGCCATGGCGACGCTGGAGAACAGCGGCTATGTCGAAATGGGCAAGCGCGACGTTCATCTGACGGAGCGTGGTCTGGAGGTCGCTCGCCAAATGTGGGAGCGTCACTGCTTTTTCGTGGGGCTGCTGGAGGATGCGGGTGTTTCGGCTGAGGTCGCGTCGCAAGAGGGCTGCCACATGGAGCACTGCCTGAGCGAGGAGAGCTTTGAGAAGCTAAGATCGATGCTGGGGCGGGACGGTGCTTCGGCGCCAACAATGACCGACTAGCACTCCCGCAGCGGCGCGCCTCCCGCGCCGGAACGGTGCGGGACAGCGACCGAGACGAGTGGTCCCACCAACTAAGTCCAACTCAGACAAGGAACCCCACCAGCAAGCGATGCCCAAGAACCGCCAGCTGTGTCAACGCAGGTCGGGGCCGGGCTTGGTTTTGAAAACATTCCGCAGCGCGAGACCCGTCTTTCCGTTGCTCCGCAGGAGCAGGAAAGACGGGTCTCATGCGCGAGGACGTTTTCAAAACCAAGCCCGGTCCCGACCGGACAGCCCACGAACGCTACAGGTTCTTGACACCCATCGCGCGCATGGCGTTCAGGATGGCGATGATCGCCACGCCTACGTCGCCGAACACGGCAAGCCACATGTTGGCGATGCCCAGTGCCGCAAGCACCAGAATCAGCAACTTAATACCCAGCGCAAAGATGATGTTCTGCCAAACAATCGACATGGTCTTGCGCGCCACGCGGATCGCGCGGGAGATGTTGGACGGCTTGTCATCCATGAGCACGACGTCCGCCGCCTCAATTGCGGCGTCCGAGCCCATAGCGCCCATGGCGATGCCAACGTCTGCGCGGGTAAGCACGGGTGCGTCGTTGATACCGTCGCCGACAAAAGCGAGCTTGCCCTTGCCGCTTTCGCCCGCGAGCAACGCCTCAACACGCTCGACCTTATCGCCCGGCAGCAGCTGCGCGTGGAACTCGTCGAGACTGAGTTGCTTGGTCACAGACGCCGCAACCTCCTCGCGGTCGCCCGTGAGCATGACGGTGCGCTTGACGCCGGCGGCGTGTAGGTCGCGAATCGTTTGCTCAGCATCGGCCTTGACGGTGTCTGCAATCACGATGTGGCCGGCGTACACGCCGTCAACGAGCACATGCAGAATTGTTCCGACGACCTCGCAATCGGGCGCTTCGACTCCGGCCGCGGCGAGCATCTTTGCGTTGCCAACGACGACGTGCTTGCCGTCGATGGTTGCCGTCACGCCGTGGCCCGCGTCGTTGGCGGAGTTGCTAACGCGCTTGGGGTCGACCTCGCCCTGGTAGGCGACACGTACGGACTGCGCGATGGGATGGTCGGAGAATGACTCGGCGAGGGCTGCGACTTCAAGCAACGACTGCTCGGTATAGCCGGCCTCGGGGTGTACCGCGACCACCGAGAACGTGCCGTTGGTGAGGGTGCCCGTCTTGTCAAAGACGACGGTGTCCACGTCGGCGAGCGTCTCGAGGTAGTTAGAACCCTTGATGAGAACGCCCAGCTTGGATGCGCCGCCGATGCCGCCAAAGAAACTGAGCGGCACGCTGATCACCAACGCGCACGGGCAGCTGACGACCAAGAAGGTCAGGCCGCGCAGAATCCAGTCGGACCAGGCACCGGTGACCAGGCCACCGCCGAGCGCGAGCACCGCGGCAGCGCCGGTGACGGCGGGCGTGTAGATGCGGGCAAAGCGCGTGATGAAGTTCTCGGTGCGTGCCTTCTTTTCGCTGGCATTCTCCACGAGCTCCAGGACGCGTGCGACGGTGGACTCGCCAAAGGGCTTGGTGGTGCGCACGTGGATGAGCCCCGTCATGTTGATGCAGCCGCTGATGATATCGTCTCCGGTTTTGGCCGGGCGGGGGACCGACTCACCGGTAAGGGCGGCGGTGTCGAGCTGGGTTTCGCCCTCGACGATGACGCCGTCGATAGGCACGCGCTCGCCGGGCTTGACCACGATCACGGTGCCGACCGCGATGTCATCGGGGAAGACCTGTTCGAGTGAGCCGTCGGGTTGCTCGACGTTGGCGTAGTCGGGTGCGATGTCCATCATGGCGCTGATCGATTTACGGCTCTTGCCCACGGCGTATGCCTGGAACAGCTCGCCGACCTGGTAGAACAGCATGACGGCGGCGCCTTCGGCCATGTGCGGGTCGGTATCGGGGAAGAGCACCATGGCAAACGCGCCGATGGTCGCGACGGCCATAAGGAAGCTCTCGTCGAATGCCTTGCCGCGGCGGATGTTGTTGTATGCCTTTTGGAGCACGTCGTAGCCGGCAATCAAAAACGGCACGAGGAACAGTGCGAAGCTGGCGTAGATGTCGCCCGGGGTGCCGAATGCGGCAGTGAGGGTGCCGAGCTCATCGAGGGCGTACACCACGGCAAAAATGCCTAGCGCTACCAGGATACGATTGCGCTTATGCTCAAGGGACTCTTTCTTCTTACGCTTCTTCTTTTTCTTTTTGGGATCGGCGGTGGTCATGACTCGTATCCTCCCATTTGAATGTATGAACATTCGCTCATATAATTTCGCGAGCAAAGGCCGCGGCAATCGCGGCCTTGCAGGTTGGCGTAAACCTGGGCTAGAGAATGATCTCGCAGTCCGGCTCGGCGTCGGCCGTAAACTCTACAACGCGGTTGAGCACCTCGTCGAACTCAGCATCATCAGCCTCGAGCGTCAGCTTCTGGGTCATAAAGTTGACGGACACGGATTTGACGCCCTCGAGCTTGGCCAGCTCGTCCTGAAGCTCGCGCGCGCAGTTGGCGCAGTCGATCTCGTCGAGTTTAAACTGCTTTTTCATGGTGGGTTCCTTTCTCTGTATTTGCGGCTTGGGTGCAGGCCGCGCTGGTACCGTGGTTGGTTGCTATTCGCAGATATGGCTCATGCCCTGGTTGAGCATGGTGTAGACGTGATCGTCGGCAAGCGAGTAGAGGATGTTGCGGCCGTCGCGGCGGAATTTGACCAGGTGCGACTGCTTAAGCGTGCGCAGCTGGTGCGATACTGCCGACTGCGAGGTTGCGGTCGCCTCGGCGATGTCCGCCACACAGAGCTCGCGGCCCATGAGGGCATAGAGAATCTTGATGCGCGTGGTGTCGCTGAAGACCTTGAACAGGTCGGCGAGGTCGTAGAGAAGCTCCTCGTCGGGAAGGTCCTCGGGCGAGCA
>URSP01000096.1:0-6459 GCA_900550515.1 uncultured Collinsella sp.
TCCATCTCGCCGAAGCGCTGGCCGCCGAACTGGGCCTTGCCGCCCAGAGGCTGCTGGGTAACCAGGCTGTAAGGGCCGGTCGAACGGGCGTGGATCTTGTCGTCGACCATGTGGCCGAGCTTAAGGATGTAGGACGTACCCACGGTAATGGGCTCGCGGAACTCCTCGCCGGTGCGGCCGTCGAACAGACGGGTCTTGCCGCGCTCGTCAAGCTGGGTGACGAACTCGGGGCGCATGTGATCGCCAAAGGCAGCGGTGGCCTTGTTGAGCATATTCTTGTTGGCACGACGGATGACCTCGGCGATCTCGTCCTCCTTGGCGCCGTCAAAGACGGGCGTCGCGGTGAAGAACGGACCGGGGACGTACTTGTCGGAGTCGGCCTGCTCGGTATCCCAACCGCAGGCAGCAGCCCAGCCAAGGTGGCACTCGAGCAGCTGGCCGACGTTCATACGCGAAGGAACGCCCAGCGGGTTGAGGATAACGTCGATCGGGGTACCGTCAGCCATGTAGGGCATGTCCTCGACCGGCAGAACGTTACAAATAACACCCTTGTTGCCGTGGCGGCCGGCGATCTTATCGCCCTGCTGGATCTTACGACGCTGGGCGACGTAGACGCGCACCTGCTCGTTGACGCCGGGAGCCAGATCGTCGCCGTTCTCGCGGCTAAAGCGGACGACGTCGATGACGCGGCCGTAAGCGCCGTGAGGCATCTTAAGGGAGGTATCGCGGACATCGTGAGCCTTGGCACCGAAGATGGCGCGCAGCAGGCGCTCCTCGGCGGTCAGAGCGCTCTCGCCCTTAGGCGTGACCTTGCCGACCAGGATGTCGCCAGGGCCGACCTCAGCGCCGATGCGGATAATGCCGTCCTCGTCGAGGTTGGCAAGCATATCCTCGGAGAGGTTCGGGATCTCGCGGGTGATCTCCTCGGGGCCGAGCTTGGTGTCGCGGGCGTCGATCTCGTGACGGGTGATGTTGATGGTCGTCAGCAGGTCCTCGGCCACCAGGCGCTCGGACACGACGATACCGTCCTCGTAGTTAAAGCCTTCCCACGGCATATAGGCCACGGTGAGGTTCTGGCCCAGTGCGAGCTCGCCGTGATCGGTCGAGGGACCGTCAGCCAGGGGCTCGCCCTGCTCAACGGTGTCACCGACGCGCACGAGCGGACGGTGGTTGATGCAGGTGGACTGGTTGGAGCGCTGGTACTTGGCCAGGTGATACTCGTCCATGCCGCCGGCATGCTTGACGATGATCTTGGCGGCGTCGGCAAAGATGACCTCGCCGGCGTTCTTGGCCAGGGTGACCTCGCCGGAGTCCAGGGCGGCGCGACGCTCCATGCCGGTACCGACATAGGGAGCGGCGGGGTGAACCAGCGGCACGGCCTGACGCTGCATGTTAGCGCCCATCAGCGTACGCTTGGCGTCGTCGTGCTCGAGGAACGGGATCAGCGTGGCTGCGACGGAGAGCATCTGACGCGGCGAGACGTCCATGTAGTCGACGTCCTCGACGGGCACGTCAGCAGGAGCGCCGAAGGAGCCGTCGAAGTCGCGGGTACGGGCGATCACGGTGTGCGGGCGGACAAGCTTGCCCTCGGCATCGGTCGTGATGAACTCGTTGGTCTTGGGATCGAGCGGCGTGTTGGCCGGCGCGATGACGTGCTTCTCTTCCTCGTCAGCGGTCATCCAGTCGATCTGGTCGGTGGCAACACCGTTCTCGACGCGACGGAACGGAGCCTCGATGAAGCCGTACTCGTTGACGCGGGCGTAGAGGGCGAGCGAGCCGATCAGGCCGATGTTGGGGCCTTCGGGGGTCTCGATCGGGCACATGCGGCTGTAGTGCGAGTTGTGAACGTCGCGGACGGCCGTCGGCACGTTGGTGCGGCGGCTGGAGCCGGACTTGTGGCCGGCAAGACCGCCAGGGCCGAGTGCGGACAGACGGCGCTTGTGGGTCAGACCGGTCAGGGGGTTCGCCTGGTCCATGAACTGCGAGAGCTGCGAGGAACCGAAGAACTCCTTGATGGAGGCCACGATCGGGCGGATGTTGATGAGCGACTGCGGGGTGATCTCGTCGATGTCCTGGGAGCTCATGCGCTCACGGACGACGCGCTCCATACGGCTCATGCCGATACGGAACTGGTTGGCGACGAGCTCGCCGACGGTACGGATGCGGCGGTTGCCAAAGTGGTCGATGTCGTCGACCTTGAAGCCCTGCTCGCCGGCAGCGAGGGACAGGAGGTAGCGCAGCGTCGCGACGATATCCTCGTCGGTGAGCACCGTGACCTCTTCCTCGGTGGTGAGGTTGAGCTTCTTGTTGACCTTGTAACGACCGACGCGGGCCAGGTCGTAGCGCTGCGGGTTAAAGAGCAGACCCTCGAGCAGGCTGCGGGAAGCGTCCACGGTGGGAGGCTCGCCCGGGCGCAGACGACGGTAGATCTCGATGAGGGCGTCCTCGCGAGTGAGGGCGGTGTCGCGCTCCAGGGTGCGCTTGATCACATCGGAGTTGCCGAGCAGCTCGATGATGTCGTCGTTGGTGACGGCAATGCCAAGGGCGCGCAGGAACATCGTGGCGCTCTGCTTGCGCTTGCGGTCGATGGAGACCATGAGCTGGTCGCGCTTGTCGACCTCAAACTCGAGCCAGGCACCGCGGGACGGGATGATCTGGGCCTTGTAGATCTGCTTGCCCGAATCCATCTCGGAGCTGTAGTACACACCCGGGGAGCGGACGAGCTGCGAGACGACGATACGCTCGGTACCGTTGATGATGAAGGTGCCCTGATCGGTCATCATGGGGAAGTCGCCCATAAAGACGAGCTGCTCCTTGATCTCGCCGGTCTCCTTGTTGGTGAGACGGACGTCGGTCAGGAGCGGAGCCTGATAGGTCATGTCCTTCTCGCGGCACTCCTCGACGGTGTGCGCGGGGTCGCCGAACTGATGCTCGCCGAAGGTAACCTCGAGAACATGGTTCTGGCTCTGGATGGGGCTGGATTCCTTGAACGCCTCACGAAGGCCCTCGTCCTTAAAACGCTCAAAGGATTCCCTTTGAACAGAGATAAGGTTGGGGAGCTCCATGGCCTCCGGGATTTTCCCGAAGCTGACGCGCTTGCGCTCAGTGGCAGTGTATGCGTAGGTCACCAGGTTTTTCCTCCTTCACGGAAATGCTCGGTGGGTTGGCGAGGCATAGCTTCGCCAGTTATCGCAACCTAATAGTTTATCAGGTACCGACCGTTGGGCAAGAAAAGCCTTGACGCGATTGAGTTTTTGGAGTAGCAAAATTTTTTGACAGAAAACACGCAGGTAGATAGTGGTATACCGAACATCTGTTCATATCATTTCTGTGAACAGAGAGCCAACAATCGCAGCTCTTATAAAAAACGGGCGCGAACCGAGGTCCGCGCCCGTAAATGTCGATGCCCGAAGGCTTATTTGCGCATCAAGCCGCCGCGCTCGTCGATGGCATCCCAGAAGGCGCTGGCAAAGCGAGGATCGCTTGCGGCCATGAGGGCGTTGGTGGCCATCCAGCCAGACGGGGTGCCGGTGTCGTAGCCCGAGAGCGGGTCGATGACGACAGCGTACATGGCCTCACGATCGAGCGAGCGAGCCATGGCGTCGGTGAGTTGAATCTCGCCGCCCTTGCCGGCCTGCTGATCGGCGAGCAGGTCCATAACCAGCGGGCTCAGCAGGTAGCGGCCGACGATGTACAGGTTGGACGGAGCCGCCTCGGGAGCAGGCTTCTCGACCAGACCTCCGATGCGCCAGACAGCGCCCGGCTCGGCATCGGCAACGCCCTCAGCGCCCTCGAGCGAACCGACGCGCTCGCCGGCGATAACGCCGTAGCGGCTGACTTCCTCGGGCGAGCAAGCAGCGACGGCGATAACCGAAGCGCCACCGTGCTCCTTGGAAACGGCGAGCATCTTGTCGCAGATGTCGCGGTTAGGTACAACGTAGTCGCCCAGAAGAACCAGGAAGTTCTCCCCTGCCACGGCGTCGGCAGCAGAGCGGATAGCATGGCCGAGGCCCTTGGGCTCGTACTGATAACGGAAGTCGACCGGCATACCGCCAGCGTGTGCGACGGCATCGGCATAGGCGTTCTTGCCGCGCTCGCGCAGCAGGTTCTCGAGCGAGCGATCGGGCTGGAAGTAGTTCAGTAGCTCGGGCTTACCGGGAGAAGTAACGATGATGGCATCGTCGACCTCCTCGGGATCGAGCGCCTCCTCGACGACGTACTGAATGACGGGCTTGTCGAGCACCGGCAGCATCTCTTTGGGCGTGCACTTGGTGCCAGGCAGAAAACGCGTGCCAAGACCGGCGGCGGGGATGATTGCCTTCATGTTATTCAAAGATCCTTTCGCAGGCGCAAAAGCGCCCCATGCGTGCGGCGCACAGCCGCAGACCAAATTGCGATACCCAAGCATCTTACCGCTGGAACTATATGTCGCTACAAGGCAGAGACAATTCTTCAGCAGGTCAACGCAAATTATTGCTCGAATGGTGCAATTTTATTGCCCAACGGCAGGGTGCCCGATACGACGCAAATCACAGAACATGGCAGTTTGAGCTACCGATGTCGAGGGACCGAAAAACAAAAAAGACGGGGCTCGCAATGCGAACCCCGTCTTTAAAGAAATCTGGCGAGAAAGCCTGATTACTTGAGGGTGACAGCAGCGCCAGCAGCCTCGAGCTTCTCCTTGGCAGCCTCGGCGTCCTCCTTCTTGGCACCCTCGAGAACAGCCTTGGGAGCGCCCTCGACGACCTCCTTGGCCTCCTTCAGGCCAAGGTTGGTGAGCTCACGGACGGCCTTGATGACCTGGATCTTGTTGTCGCCGAAGCCCTCGAGCACGACGTCAAACTCGGTCTTCTCCTCGGCCTCAGCAGCGCCAGCAGCGGGAGCGGCGACAACAGCGGCAGGAGCAGCGGCGGAAACGCCGAAGGTGTCCTCGATAGCCTTGACGAGCTCGGAAGCCTCGAGAAGGGTCATTTCCTTAAGAGCATCGATGATCTCATCGGTGGTAAGCTTAGCCATTTCTAAGTCCTTTCGGTTTCCGTGCGGATGCACGGAGATCAGTTAAAACACGGCGCGAATGCGCCAGGGGTGCGGCGTTGCCGCCGCGGGTGAAAACAGCGACTAGGCTGCCTTCTGCTCGGAAACCTGCTGGATCGAACGAGCGAGACCAGAGGAAACGCCGTTGACGCAGACAGCGATGTCGCGAGCGAAACCGGAGATGAGACCGGCGATCTGGCCGAGAAGCTGATCCTTGGTGGGCAGCTCGGCGATAGCCTTAACATCATCAGCGGAAACGGCCTTGCCGTCGGAGATACCGCCCTTGATCTCAAGGACGCCCTTGGACTTAGCGGAGAAGTCCTTAAGGGCCTTAGCGGCCTCGACCGGCTCGGTCTCGTAGAACACATAAGCGACGGGGCCGGCGAGAATCTCGTCGATCTCGGGCTGCTCCTGGTTCTTGAGGGCGATCTTGACCAGGTTGTTCTTGTAGACCTTCATCTCGGCGCCGCACTCGCGAAGCTGATGACGCAGCTCCTGAGCCTGCTTGACCGTCAGACCGTTGTAGTTGACGACGAACAGACCGGCGTTCTCGGCGATACGGGACTCGATCTCTGCAACCTTGTCGATTTTGTACTGCTGGGGCATGAATTACACCTCCTCGAATTCTTTCCGGGCACGTTCCGCCACAAGGACGTGACGGGGGCATGTCCAAAAAGAAAGCCCCCGCGCTGCATGAGCGACGGGGGCGAGAAGACATATCTACTCGACCACCTCGGCTGGCGGGATATCCCATTAAGCTCGCGGGTAAGACCCGTTTGCGCCGGCTGTCTCTGGCAGCGGATTCGTGCGTGAACCGAAAGTATTATGGCGGGGACCCCGGCGTCGGTCAACGGGCGCAAAGATTCGTACACAAACCCTGCATACGCTCCGGCCCGAGGGGACGGGTCGAGATTTTCGCTCGGTCAAGTCCTGGGCTCGCTCGAAGGCCACATTAAGTGGCCTTCGGCTCGTGCGGAATCTACGAAAATCTCGACCCGTCCCCTCGGGCCGGAGCTACGGTGACTTTGCTGCGAATCTTCGCGCCCGTTGACCGACGCGCCCCACTCATAAGCCTTAGGTCGGTGGGCTGATGTGTTGCGTCCCTGATGACTACAGGGTTGAAATGAAGGCGGACAGGCGATTTAGGCCTTCGTCCAGATCTTGGTCGGAGACGCAGTAGCTGAGGCGGACGTGGCCTTCGGTGCCGAAACAGTCGCCCGGGACTAGGGCTACGTTGGCCTCTTTGATGGCTTTGATGCAGAAGTCTTCGCTGGTTAGGCCGAACTTTTTGATGCTTGGGAAAGTGTAGAAGGCTCCTGCGGGCTCTACTACGTCGAGGCCCATGGCGTTTAAGGCTACGAGCACGCGTTCGCGGCGGGCTCGGTAGACTTCGAGCATGGGGGTTGGGTCGACGGTCAGGGCTCG
>URSP01000097.1:0-6336 GCA_900550515.1 uncultured Collinsella sp.
CACTTGCTTTGGGCGGATCGAGGAAGGCCAAAAAGCCCATCAGCACCATGTCGCACTCGTCGGCGATGCCAAACTCGCCCACGCAGCGCGGATTGGTCTTCTGCGCCACGGCAATTACGCGTAGACCCTCGGCGTTAAGTCCGGCGATCTGCTTGCGAATCTGGGCGAGCTTCTCGTCGGTGAGCGGCTGGTCGATGCCATCGATCTCGACAAAGGAGCAGATCTCGAGCATTTCCTCGGCAGCGCCCTTGGTAACCATCTGGGTTTTGCCTTGGGCGTCGGCGACAACTACGCTCAGGCGACGGCGCGAGAAATCGAAGGGAACCTCGTCGACCTTGGTATAGCGGTCGCGCAGACTCTGGCCCAGCATAGAATCGGGCACGACGGTCGAGGGCGTCACATCGGCACGGTCGATTACGGCCAGGTCGATAAGGTTTTTGAGGCCGGTTTGGAAGAAGCTATTCAAAAATGCATGGCGCAGCACGCGTGCGTCTTCGTTGCCGTCGGTGTTGAGATAGCGCTCGAGCACGATGCGGTCTTCGGTGAGGGTGCCGGTCTTGTCGCAGCACAGGACGTCCATCGCGCCGAGGTTTTGAATCGCCGGCAGCTCCTTGACGATAACCTGGCGACGGGCGAGGTCCTTGGCGCCCTGCGATAGGCTCGTGGTCACGATGACGGGAAGCATTTGCGGCGTGATGCCCACGGCCACGCTCGTGGCGAACAGCAGCGCGTCGATGACGTTGCCCTTGGTGGCGGCGTTGATGGCAAAGACGGCCGGCGCCATAACGAGCATGAGGCGTACGAGCAACATGGAGACGTTCGAGACGCCGCGGTCAAACGCGCTCTTTTCGCCGCGCCCCTTGAGCATCTTGGCGATGCCGCCCAGGTAGGTGTCCGAGCCGGTGGCAACGACAAGCGCCATGGCGGCGCCGTTTTGCACGGAGGTGCCGGCAAAGACGATGTTCTTGCAGGCAGAGAGTGGCAGTGCGGAGCCGTCGGCGCCCTCGACGACGGTGGTGGTGGCGGTCTTCTCGACGGCCTCGCTCTCGCCGGTGAGTGCGGACTCGATCACAAACAGGTCGCGCGTGGTGATGATGCGGGCATCTGCCGGCACCATATCGCCGGCAGAGAGGCGGATTACATCGCCGGGGACGAGCTCGTCGAAGGGGATCTCGATGCGCTTGCCGTCGCGCAGGGCGGTGCAAGTGTTGGAGACCAGGTCCTTGAGGGCTCCTGCCGCATTGCCGCTGCGGGCTTCCTGGATAAACTTCATGCCGCCCGATACCAGCAGCATGATGCCGATGACGATGACCGTGGAGGGGTCGCGCTGCGGCTCGGGCACGGCGAGCACGTCGATGTAGAGCGAGACCAGCGCGAGCGCGGCGAGGATGCCGGCGAAGGGATCGATGAACGCGTCGGCGATGCGGCGGGCGAGCGTTTTGGTCGTTGCCTCGATGGTGTTGGGGCCGACGGCGTTCAGGCGCTCAGTTGCCTGCTCGACGGTGAGGCCGTTTGCCGTGGCGTCAAGCAGTACGAGGGCGTCCTCGGCACTATGGGTGGCGGCGAATATGGTGTTCTTGGACAGGCCGGTATGAGCGGCAGGGCGCGCCGTGCGGCGGCGCTTGGAGATGGCTTCGAGTACCGTGACGGTTTTGAGCATCAGCATAGGGTCCTCCTTGTTGAGGGGAGTTAGCGTACGTGTCGTATTTGCTTCAAAAAACCTAGATGTCGCTCACGTCAAGCTCTTGAGCCCACAAAGGGTGCAGCGCGCCTTTGTGGTGGTTTTGGCGATCTGCCGGTGGCGTTTATGCGTGTGCGGAGTCCTCGCGGCGTGCCGAGGGCGACATGCAGGTTTTTCGACTAGGACTGCCTTCCATGGCACACCTCCTAAAGGCTGAGCGCAGCGCGCTTTGGGTATCTCGTACCCCTTTTTAATCCGCCCGTATTCTTGATGAGGGGGTTTGACATGTCAACCCCATTGTTCGGAAAACCATTCCCCCTGACAAAGCCTTTACAGAATGCCGTGGCCCCAAAGCGCGCCCGCATCGACGCTTCGCCTGCGCTAAACTGGAAGGCACGTACGCGATTACGAGAGGAGCCCGCATGGAGGCTTACAAGCAAGAGTTCATCAAGTTTATGGTCGAGTCCGACGTCCTTAAGTTCGGCAGCTTTACGCTCAAGAGCGGCCGTCAGTCCCCGTTCTTTATGAACGCCGGTGCTTACGTGACGGGCTACCAGCTCAAGAAGCTGGGCGAGTATTACGCCCAGGCCATCCACGATAACTTTGGCGACGACTTTGACGTGCTGTTTGGGCCGGCCTACAAGGGCATTCCCCTGGCCGTCGTGACCGCGATTGCCTACCACGAGCTGTACGGCAAGGAGGTCAAGTACTGCTGCGACCGCAAGGAGGCCAAGGACCACGGTGCCGATAAGGGCAACCTGCTGGGTTATGAGCCCAAGGACGGCGACCGCGTGGTCATGGTCGAGGATGTCACCACCAGCGGCAAGTCCATCGACGAGACCTATCCCAAGGTAAAGGCTGCTGCCGATGTCGAGATCAAGGGCCTCATCGTGTCCCTCAACCGCATGGAAGTCGGCAAGGGTGGCGTGACCACCGCGCAGAAGGAGATCGAGGCCAAGTACGGTTTCCCCGTCGCGAGCATCGTCTCCATGGCTGAGGTCGTCGAGACCCTCTACAACCACGAGATCGACGGCAAGGTCGTCATTGATGACGAACTCAAGGCTGCCATCGACGCCTACTACGAGAAGTACGGAGCACGTTAGTTACGGCGTTTTACCAAACGCCGTAACTGCTCGACGCTGCGCGGGCCGCATTTGGACAATCTGACGTTCAACTTCAAGGGCGCGACCAGAAGGTCAGCGCCCTTTCGTTTCACGTCACCTTGTCTCAAATGCGACCCGCTCGCTGTCCGTTCTCTACCTGCGGCGTCGTCTTGCTCCGAATGCGGCTCGCTCGCTGTCGTTGCCGAAACATCGGCGTTGCCGGACTAGTCATTGGGGACGTTCATAAATGACTACTCAGGAATGAGCGTGGATAATCTCCCGTTTTTGGCCTGTGTGCAGGCTCAAAGTGGGAGATTATCCACGCTCGCTTTAATTTGCCTGGGTTGCGATGCCTATCTAATCGGCTCGGCGTCTTCCCTGAGAATCGAAAGATACTCTTCATACCCGTACTGCCGGTATCTCTGTCTTGACTCGTCGAGCGGACGGAGGATACCCAATTCTTCAAATGATTTGACGAGCGAGCTCGCGGTACTCCTGCCGATATCAAGTTGGGCAGCGATGAATGCGGTGTCGACGATGGGGTGCTCTTCAAGAATGCCCAACAGCCTTTGCCCGTTTGCAGCGGTCCTTCCGAGATTTTCGGTAATGGTTGCTGTGGAACGGTTATGGAGGTCAACAAGGTTTTTTAAAGACCCTACCGAGTCCTTCGCACTCTCGAGAAGACTGTTGCAGAAAAACTCTATCCATTCCTCGTAAGTGCCTCTCTCCCTTACGGATGTGAGTTGCCGGTAGTACTCGCTTCGATTTTTCTTGAACTGGAACGATGGATAGAACAAGCAAGAATGAAGAACGCCATCATTGATGAGCATAAGTGTAATGAGAAGCCTGCCCAGGCGACCGTTTCCGTCTAGGAATGGATGGGCAGTTTCAAATTGGTAATGGACGAGCGCCGCCCGCACAATCGGATCCATTTCGACTTGAGGCTCATTGATAAAGCGTTCGAGGTCCTGGAGCGTGTTGCTCAAATCTTCAATGTTTGGAGGGACAAACGATGCGGTTGCAATGGTGCAGCCTGAGGGGCCAATCCAGTTTTGTGAGGAGCGCAGCTCGCCTGGATTCTTCTCCGTTCCGCGCACTCCGTCCAGCAGGACCGCATGAACTTGCCTAAGAAGTCTCGTGCACAAGGGCATCTTTTTGAGCAGTTCTACGCCGCGGTCGACAGCACGGACGTAATTCACGACGTCTGCGACATCTTTATGATGGAGTTGTGTTTGCGATGGACTAAGTAGGTCGTCAAACGTGCACTGGGTTCCCTCAATTTGCGAAGAAAGGAGTGCTTCTTTGCGCACGTACATTGTCAGATACATGTCGGCGTTGGGAACAAAGTAGAGCATGCCTTCAAGCTCTCCAAGCTTTCGTGAGCATGCGGAAAGCGTGCGATAGGTTTCCTCGGTGAGGTTTAGCTGCCTCAATGATTGCAAGGGCGTTGGAAAAAACGAATAGTAAGCCAATTTCCCCGATAGATTATTGCGGAGCGTTCCCTGGCCGTTCTCCTCGATTTGCATCGCGCCCTCCATATCTTTAGTGCCGGAAACTCGTTATTAGGCTAATCATATCAATTCTAATAACGAGTTTAAGGATTAAATAGTTATTAGAATTGATGTAAACAATCTAATGATGAGAAGTCGTTATTACTTGACCATGGAGCTCGGCTTGGTACAAGGGGGGTTATCCAAAATGAGAGCGGATAATCTCCCGTTTTGGCTCGGTGACGGCCTCAAAGTGGGAGATTATCCACGTTCGCTAGTTAAGCGTCCAAAAATCCACACTCGCCAAACCTACCAAAAAGGACAGGTTTATTTTGGCACGCTTCGGTCGGTGTCAGGAAGTGTTAGGGACAAGGCGGCGACAGGACTCGAGAGCGAAAAGAAGTGTCGGGTTTGGTGCGCCCGCTTCTGCCCGTCCCGTGCGCAGGCGATACTCGGCTTATCGACCAGCGATGCAAAGGAGATGCTCGTCCCACGAGCACTACCGGGAAGGGCTCGCGATTCGAGTCCCCACCTTAGCATTTGAACCATTTGGCACTATAATTACCGTAGGCATGCGCACAACGTTGCGCTTAATCAAGAGGAGAAAACGTATGGGTCTGTTTGACATGTTCAAGAAGAAGGCTGAGCCCGCGGCTGCCGCTGCTCCGGCCTCTATCTCTGCTTCTGCTGGCGCCGACGTGCTGTGCTCGCCCGTCAAGGGCAAGGTCATCAAGATGGCTGACGTGCCCGATCCCGTCTTTGGTGGCGAGGTTCTGGGCAAGGGCTGTGCCGTGTGGCCCGAGGACGATCTGGTCTACGCTCCCTGCGACGGTAAGGTGACCGTCACCATGGGTCACGCCGTGGGCTTGCAGTCCGATAGCGGCATCGAGGTTCTGGTGCACGTTGGCGTCGATACCGTCAACATGAACGGCGATGGCTTCGAGGGCTTCGTCAAGGCCGACGACGTTGTGAAGGCTGGCCAGCCCATACTCAAGATCGACCGCGCCAAGATCGCCGCTGCCGGTTACAAGGACTGCGTCGTCGTGGCCGTGTCCAACACCGCCGAGTTTGCCGATGTCGAGCTCACCGTTGAGGCAGAGTCCGCCGTCGCCGCCGGTGACGCCATCGTCAAGGTCGTCCGCAAGTAAACTGCGGCATCCAAAGGCTGTGCGAGGGTGGTCGGGTTTTCCGGCCACCTTTTTTATTGCACCGCGGGAAAGCGTTTTATTGCACGTTGGGTGGGCTTGCAAACCGTTCGGACGCTAAAACGAACCGACCGCGCCTTCGCGTTGCCGAGGGTGTTCATAAGTGGATAGTATGGGCTTACTTATTACAACGTGCGCCGCGTCTGGGAAGCGCAGTGCCGCTCATTGGGAGGAACAACATGAAAAAGAAGCTGCTGCTTGCGCCCCTCATGGCCGTCTTGGTTGCATGTGTGGTCGTGCTTTCCGGCTGTGGAGGTCCTTCGGTTGAGGAGCTCATCACCGAGGATCTTACGACGCAGTTTGACGAGGTCAAGAACGGTGGCGACGACTTCCTTTCTGGTCTGGAGGAGGCTTCGGGCGACGAGTTCGAGCAGCTGGGTATCGATCCCAAGGAGTATGCCAAGACCTATCTCGAGGGCTTTGACTACAAGATCGGCGACGTGACGGTCGACGAGGACAAGGGTGTCGCGACCGCCGAGGTCTCTATCACCTGCAAGTCTATGAACAAGATCGTCGAGGACTTCTCCACCCAGTATCAGGAGAAGGTCGCTGCGCTTGACACGGTTCCTTCCGATGACGAGCTGTACAAGATGGCCGGTCAGGTTATGGTCGATGTGACCAAGGCCACCGAGCCCAGGAAGACCACGGTTATCTTCAAGTACACCTGCAACGACGACGGTGAGTGGTCTGCCGACGACTCCGTCAACTCCGAGATGATGGATGCAATGCTGAGCTAGTTCGTTGCGCGGTAGTTCGTTACGGCGTTTTACCAAACGCCGTAACTGCTCGACGCTGCAAACGCCCCTAAGCGGCAATCTGACGTTCAATTTCAAGGGCGCGACCAGAAGGTCAGCGCC
>URSP01000098.1:0-6269 GCA_900550515.1 uncultured Collinsella sp.
AATCTTAAAGAACGGCTCGCTTAGATCTTCGTCCAGAAATCCATCGACGATCTGCCTGCACAGCCGATCCTCGGTGCCCCGGTCAAACAAGACATAGGCAGCGCAGCCCAACCATGACAAATACTTGCCTTGACGCGACAGTTCGCCCGGCCCCTGAACATACCGGCCGGGACCGCCGTAAACCACAGGAAGCGCCATACGAGAATCCGCCCTTCATCAAACAACGATTGGTGCAAAGTAACCTGACCCCTTTGCACCATAGCAAAAAGGGGCAAAGCCATCTGTCGGCTTTGCCCCTTCCTTACCTTGATTTACTCATACATAAGGTAGTAGTGACCCAGTGCGTCGGCACCCAGGATGGCATTGGCGACCATCTCAGGCGTCACCTCAAACGGCATGTTGCACATGGTGTCATCAGGCGCGCACGCGGCCTCGGCAACAATCATGGCCTTCTCGCGCGTAGCCTCGGCAACGCCCAGCTCCTTGAGCGTAACGGGCAGGCCCAGCTCAATGCAGAAGCCCAAGACTTCCTCGAGCTTCTCGGTCGGGGCATCCTCGAGTACCAGCTGGACGATGGTGCCGAAGGCGACCTTCTCGCCGTGATACATGCTGTGGCACTCGGGCAGCATCGTCAGACCATTGTGGATGGCATGAGCAGCAGCAAGACCCGAGCTCTCAAAGCCAATGCCCGAAAGCAGCGTATTGGCCTCAATGATATGCTCGACGGCAGGCGTGAGCGCACCCTTCTCCAGCGCGACCTTGGCCTTGACGCCATCGGCCATAAGCGTCTCGTAGCAGAGCTTGGCGAGCGCCAGGCCGGCCATTCCGCCCTTGCCGCCGGCGCAAGTGCCACCGTCGGCATCATGCGTCGCCTGGGCCTCAAAGTAGGTTGCGAGCGCATCGCCCATACCGGAAACCGTCAGGCGCACCGGGCTCGCCGCGATAACCGTCGTATCCATCAGAACGATGTTGGGGTTTGCCTTAAGGAAGAGATACTTGTCGAACTGGCCGTCATCGGTATAAAGCACCGAAAGCGCAGAACACGGAGCATCGGTCGAGGCGATGGTGGGGCAAATGATAACCGGGGACTCCAGGTAATAGGCGACGGCCTTGGCGGTGTCGAGGATCTTGCCGCCACCGACGCCGACGATGATGTCGCAGCCGTTGTCGCGGGCGAGCGCAACCAGGCGATCGACCTCGCCCTTGGAGCACTCGCCGTTAAAGTCCTCAAACAGCAGCTCGGCCTTGGCCTCGGCAAAGCCGCCCTCGATCTTGGCACCGACGCGCTTCTTGCCCGAAGGCGTCACGATGACGAGGGCCTTAGCGCCGAGCGGCTCGACATAGGAGCCGAGCTTGGCCAGCTCGTCCGGACCCTGGATGTACTTGCTGGGGCTATTGAAAATTGCAGCCATAACTATCCCATTCTCTAAAAAAGAAAGGGGCTCCGTACAGATACGTGCGGAGCCCCTCGTTACGATAACAAGAGTCGATTAGAAATCGATGTCGGTGTCGTAGTAGCAGGCCTTGAGGATCTTCTCGAAGTCGGCAGCCTTGGTCTCACGCGGGTTCTCGGGCGTGCAGGCGTCCTGCTCGGCGTTCGCGGCGATCTCGGGCAGCTTGGCGAGGAACTCCTCCTCGGAAACCATCTGCGGGTTCTCGGCGTCGACCTTCACGCCACCATTCGCGTAATCCTTGATGGACTGCGGAATGTTGAGCTGGTCGTTGAGGTCGCGGATCTTCTGGACGAGCGCAGCGATGAGCTCCTCGTTGGTCTCGCCGGGAAGGTGCAGGATCTCCTTGGCCACGTAAGCGTAACGCTCGGCAGCACGGGGATCCTTGGAGTTCCACTGGATGACCTTGCCCAGGTACATGGCGTTAGCGGCACCGTGGATGATGTGGCCGTTCTCGAAGGCAGCACCGGTCTTGTGAGCCATGGAGTGAACGATGCCGAGCAGGCCCGAGGAGAAGGCGATACCGGCGATGCACTGAGCCTCGTGCATGTGCTGACGGGCCTCATGGTCGCCAGCATAGGACTTGGGCAGCCACTCGACGATCTCGCGGATGCCGTGCAGGGCGTTGGCGTCGGTGAACATAGAGGCGCAGGTGGAAACGTAGGCCTCCATGCAGTGGGTCAGAGCATCCATGCCGGTGTGAGCGCACAGCTTGGCGGGCATGGTGTAGGTGAGCTCGGGGTCGACGATGGCGACATCAGGGGTGATGTTGAAGTCGGCCAGCGGGTACTTGATGCCCTTGGCGTAGTCGGTAATGACGGAGAACGCGGTGACCTCGGTAGCGGTGCCGGAGGTAGAGGAGATGGCGCAGAAATGAGCCTTCTGACGCAGCTCGGGGAAGCTGAACGGCTGGATGATGTTATCGAAGGACTCCTCGGGATACTCGTAGAAGACCCACATGGCCTTAGCGGCATCGATGGGCGAGCCGCCGCCGATGGCGATAATCCAGTCGGGCTCGAACTCGCGCATGGCCTCGGCGCCCTTCATGACCGTCTCGATGGACGGGTCGGACTCGACGCCCTCGAACAGCTTGACCTCGAAGCCGCCCTCTTTGAGGTCGGCCTCAACGTCCTGCAGGAACCCGCCGCGGCGCATAGAGCTGCCGCCAGAAACGATGATGGCCTTCTTGCCCTTGAGGTTCTTCACCTCGTGGCGAGCGCCCTCACCAAAGTACAGATCGCGAGGATTGGTAAAACGTCCCATACTGTGCCTCCTAAACAAGCCCCTCTTAGACTTGCGTATATAACGGAGCACCCAATTGGCTCCGTTAGGACCGGTTTGCGCGTTGCCGGCGATGACAATGCGCGATGTCTAAACGTCTCAACGCTCAGACAAACACTATTTTACCGTTCTGGTTGGTCAGTTATTCACCTAAAGCCAACAATGATGAAACGTTTTTTCTATCCCTGAAGACCCTTGTGCGGCATCCATACTCCCAAGCTGGGCAAACGTTTTATCAAGGTTGACCACATATCCCGGGCAGGACGGTGCCCCTCCAAAATATGCACCGTTCGCCGCCAAAAATCGACCGTTTGCGGCACCGTGATACCACTCGGTCGTCCAAGGTGCCGACATTTGTGCGACATCCGTCTTCGTGGTGCAAAGGTGCATGTCCAAGTGCGGCACCCCCGGTGTGCCACATGCGGGTAAACTAGAACCTTATATAGAGATATTTGAACCCTAACCGCAGCAAAGGAGGCTCCATGGCATTCGATCCCATTCAAGAGGATTGCCATCGCCTCGTTCTTGAGGCCTTGCGCCGCGATAATATCCCGCTCACCGACGCTGCCGCCGTAGAGCGTCTGATGGAACAATTCACCCGCAACCCCGCACCGCTCATCGTGCACGACCGCGACCGCGCCGGGCACCTCATTGCCAAGGTGGTCGAGGCTGTCGACTACCGCATTCCCTTTATCCCCGACGATGCCCAGGCCGAGCAGGAAGAGGCCGCTGCCGAGAACATGCTTCGCGAGGCCGCCGCACTCGATCCGGCCAACTGGGATGCCCAGCGCATGCTGACGGCCCTCACCGCCAGCTCCAACGAGGAATACGTGCAGTATCTGGTGTCCAAGTGCGACGAGGTGGAGCACGACCTGGCACTCAAGATCGCCTCGGCGCAGGACCCCTACGAGCGCGAGGCCGCTGGCGACCTTATGCGCCGCCCCTACCTGCGCTGGCTTGCCGCCCTTGCGTCACGCGCCCTCATTAGCGGCCGCTATCGCATGTCGCTCGAAGCCGCAAACCGCAGCCTCGACTTTGCCCCCAACGATCCGGCCGGCGTCCGCCACACCGCAATGCTCGCCATGGCAAAGCTCGAATACCCCGCCGAGGAGCTCAAACGCTTTCGCTCTGCCCACTCCGTCCCCTATCTCGCCAACACGCCGCCGCGCCGTCGTCCCAAGGATGCGGAGCGCGACTTGGACCCGTGGACGCTCATCGCGCTGATGAGCGCTGCCTGGCGCGAGCTGGACTACGAGGGCGCCGAACACTACCTGCGTATCCTTGTGCGTTCGTGCCCGCACGCAGCCGAGGCGCTCTACTTCCAAACCGAGTTTCCCGATGGCGTCTATGCCCGCGTCAACGTGGGTGCGGGCTCCACCGACGAGCTTGTCCTTGCGCTATCCGAGGCGACGCCGGTACTGCAGGAGGGCCTGGGCGCCCCCGACAACGCCAGCTTTGCCGCCTGGGTCGCCACCAACGATATCGTGCGTTCCCAAATCGATGAGCGCATCCTGCGGGCGGCCGAGCAGGGCTTGCCGTTTAAGGGAGGAGACCTCTAATGGATCCGAGCGTCTACATCCCCGCCTACCTGGAGCGCACCTATCTGGCGTCGCACCCCGAGCTCACCGATGCAGCACGCGAGCTTGTCCATAACGACGTGAGCGTCAACCCTCATAAGTATGCGCAGACCGAGCATGCTCAGGCACTGCTGTCCTATGCCGGTGTTCATCGCCATCTGCTCGACGAGCTCCATCGCATCGAGGACATGGGCAGCGACGAGGAGTTCGAGCAGACGCGCAATCGTCTGTTCGACGACATGCGCGATGAGCTGCTCAAGATTGTCCGCGTCGATGCGTATGTCCTCGATGCCCAGCTGCTCGCCATCATCCTGGCTGACACGCCCGTTGACGCCTGCCTGGGCGACCTGATGAAGCTCGAGGCGACCACAACCGATTACCTGCAGCAAAGCGTGCCCGGGTTCGACATGGAAGCCCCGCACTACTGGGCCAATAAGGTTTTGACGGACGGTGTGACGGCGGCAGAGCTCACCGTGAGCGAGCCGGCTCTTATCGGGTGGCTTCACACACTCGAGGCCATCTCGCAGCTGTGCATGGCGAGCGCTCGCTACCGTGCTGCCGCCAACTACGCCCGCCGTGTTCTTAAGGCGGAAGGCTACCCCACCCGAGCCGCAGGCACCGTGTTGCTCGCCCTCGCTCGCCTGGAAGACCAGGACGGCTTTTTTGCCCTGGCCCACCAGCTCGAGGAAGAGATCGGGGCTGACGCGCTCGAGAACTCTCCTTGGTATCTGCTCGCCCGCACGATTCTGCTGTTCAAAACAAACAAGATGCGCCCGGCGACACGCGCGCTGCGTGAGTTTGCCAACCGTTGCGAGGGCGGTGCGTTCTTCTTACTGAACCCCATGTACCAGACGCCGTATCTCCCCTGTCGACCCGAGCCGCGCGATCCCTGGGATCTTTCGCACCAGGCCGTTTGGGAAGCGGACGGTATTATCTCGGACACTCCCGACTTTGCCCCCTGGGCCAATGCCTGCGAAGACGTATCGCAGCTTGCCCAGGAATTTGCGCGCCGCTACGGTTTCTAGCGGTGCGATTCCCCCCGACTATGTCATCTACGTTAGGAACGGCTTCATGAATCTCCGCTCATCTCTCGCCTGCACCTCGAGCGATATCGCCCGCTGGGGGCTGCGCTCTGTCCTTAAGCGCCAGGGCGGCGTACTCCCCGGCCGTATCGCCATGAAGATCGACCCCGAGCTGCTAAGCAACCTCGCGAGCCTGGTCGACCGCAGTGTGGTGATTACCGGCACCAACGGCAAGACCACCACCTCCAACCTCATCGCCGACGCCGTTGCCGCCAGCGGCGCCACCGTGGTATGCAACCGCGCCGGCAACAACATGGAGCCGGGCGTGGTGGGCGCACTGCTCGAGGCGCGCAGCGGCCTCAAGCGAGCCGGCGGCGGCAAGCGCGTGGGCGTTTTTGAGTGCGATGAGCTTTACACCGTACGCGTTCTGCCCAAGCTCAAGCCGACGTACTTCGTGCTGCTCAACCTGTTCCGTGATCAGCTGGATCGCTATGGCGAGATCGACCATACCCAAGACGTCATCGCCCATGCGTTGGAGCTCTCTCCAACGACAACGCTCATCTACAACGCAGACGACCCGCTGTGTGCCGCGATCGCCGCACGCGTTCCCAATGCAAGCATCGCCTTTGGCATCGACGGCGCCACCAACACCGAGTCCGACCGTATTAGCGACTCGCGCTTTTGCTCGCAGTGCAACGCCCCGTTGGAGTACGACTATGTGCAGTATGGTCAACTCGGCGCCTACCATTGCCCCTCGTGCGGTTGGGCACGCCCCGCACTGGTCCGCCGTGTGACGGGCGTGGAGCTCGGCTGCGACGGCTACGGCTTTGACCTGGTCTTTGGATCTGCGTCCGACGCGGCTGCCGTACACATCGCCACGCGCTACAACGGCCTGTACATGGTCTACAACGTTGCCGCTGCATTCTTTGCCGCACATG
>URSP01000099.1:0-6264 GCA_900550515.1 uncultured Collinsella sp.
TACGAGATCTAGTACGGTCTCGTGGGCTCGGAGATGTGTATAAGAGACAGCCCGCCGCGGCACCACGCTCAATCGTCCGCTCAATATCCTGCAGAGGGCTGGAAAGATAAATCGAAATACCCGTTTTCACGCTTCAACGCTCCTTTAAAAAAGGCCGGCGGAGCAGTTAGCCCCGCCGGCACAACCATAGCATCAAGAAATCTGCCGCGCACCGCGAGCCCCGAGCAACACGGCTCGCGATATCAAACTACTCGCCAAAGAACTCGTTGATCTTCTGCTCGTCGACGCCAAAGAACCACGTCAGGACAAAGCCGGCGGCATAGGCAAGCAGCATAGCGGCAACGTAGCCGAGCTGCTGGCCAGGAACAACGATCAGTAGGCCAAACAGACCGGAAACGCCCTGAGAAACCGTGCCGATGTGAAGCAGCGCCGCGAGCGCGCCGCCAAATCCGGCACCCAGGCAGGCCGTCACAAACGGACGAACGAGCGGCAGCGTAACAGCATACATCAGAGGCTCGCCCACACCCAGGATTCCAACGGGAATGGACTCTGCGACGTACTTCTTGAGCTTGGCGTTCTTGGTCTTAAAGTACAGCGCCAAACCGGCACCGACCTGGCCGCCGCCAGCCATCATAAGGATGGGAAGCAGGTAATTGATACCCTTGGTAGCGCCGTCGGGATCGTTGAGCATAGCGTGGATCGGCGTGAGCGCCTGATGCAGGCCGACGGACACCAGCGGCAAGAAGCCTGCCGACAGGATATAGCCGCCCAGGACGCCCAGTTTCTCGAAGATAAAGGTCAAAACGCTAAAGATGGCAGTCGTCAGCCATGCGCCAACCGGCTGGATGACGAGCATCAGAGCAAAGGCGCCGATGATGAGCACCAGCAGCGGGGACAAGAACGTGTCGAGTGCGTTGGGCATAACCTTGCGAATCTGACGCTCCATCCAGGCAAAAAATGCACCAGCGATGAGAGCCGCGATCATGCCACCCGCCGCGGGGTTGTACTGCGCATTGGTGAGCGGCAGCAGAATGGCAGTGGCAGGATCAGCCGCGCCAGGCGCAAGCAGGGGCATGGCACTGTTGGCGATACACATCATGCCGGCGATGCCGCCCAGCGCAGCGGAGCCACCAAACTCACGTGCCGCGTTATAACCCACCAAGATGGGCAGATAGGCAAACAGGGCCCAGCCCATGGAACGAATGCCCTGGTACCACCACTCGCCTGCAAGCGCGCCTGCCGTCGAGACGTTAATGACGTTGCAGATACCGTTGATGAGGCCAGCCGCAATGATGCCGGGAAGCAGGGCGACGAAGACATTGGAAATCTTCTTGAGGAAGGCCTGAACCGGCTTGGACTCGTACTTGGCTTTCTGCGCGGCCTTGTTTGTGGCCGCAGCGTCAACCACGCTCTCGTCGGCAACGCCTTTCGCAAGGCCGGTGAGCTTGGAGAACTCCTCGAGCACCTTATTCACCTTGCCCGGACCCAGCACGATCTGCATCGTGTCGTCCTCGACCAGGCCCATCACGCCGTCGAGCGCCTTAATACCCTCCGTGTCGACGTTGCCCGTGTCTTTGACGGTCACGCGCAGGCGCGTCATGCACGCCGCGTTTGCGAGCACGTTGTCTTTACCGCCCAAAAGGTCCAGCAGCTTTTGAGCCAGCTCTTTGTTCGTCATAACTCCTCCTTGTATTGGGTATCTCGTCTAGATGTCATATCAGCTCACGCCGTGCACCTATTGGACATCGGCATTGCTCTTCTCATGGCCACTCACCGCAGTACGGACATGGCCGTGCGCCCGTTCAAGAGCTACCGCAGCCTGCTCGGCATCGCAGTCCAGCAGTACCGAGACAATAGCGGTTTTTACGTGGCCGCCGGCATCCGCAAGCGCCTGAACAGCGCGCTCGCGCGTGCAGCCGGTCGCCTCCATCACGATGTTCTGGCCGCGCACCACCAACTTCTCGTTCGTCTGCTGCACATCGACCATCAGGTTTTGGTATACCTTGCCGATCTTGACCATGGCACCGGTCGAAATCATGTTGAGAATGAGCTTTTGAACCGTTCCCGCCTTGAGCCTCGTTGAGCCGGTCAGCACCTCGGGACCGGGCACGGGCTCAATGGCAAGATCTGCGCTCTCCCCGATCTTCGACCCTTGGTTACAGGCAATTGCAATGGTCTTGCACCCAGTTGCCTTGGCGTACACAAGGCCGCCCACCACATAGGGAGTACGACCGCTTGCCGCCAGGCCAACGACAAGATCCTTGTCCGAGAGTCCACGCTCCCGCAGGTCGCTCGCGCCAAGCTCCTCGCTGTCTTCGGCACCTTCGACAGCCTTGATAAACGCCGTCTCGCCCCCAGCAATGAGCCCGACGACCAGATCGGGCGATACGCCAAACGTAGGCGAGCACTCCGAAGCGTCAAGCACGCCCAAACGACCACTAGTGCCCGCGCCCATGTAAAAGACGCGACCGCCGCGCTCAAGCGCCTCGGCAGCCCAGTCGATTGCCGTGGCAACCTGTGGCAACACTTTCGTGACCGACTGGACGGCACGGAGATCCTCATCGTTCATCGTCGTGACGATTTGCAGCGATGTCATCGTATCGAGGTCCATTGACCTTTGATTACGCTGTTCGGTCGTGAATTTTGTTAAATCGAGCATTTCATTCACCTCATCTTTCCTGTTTCTCGATGTAGTTTTGCTTAATGACATGCGTCGCCCGTTCGTAGTCACTGGCAACGTAAGCAGCGTACAGGGCATCGACAACCATAAGCTGGGCCATACGCGAAGCCATGGCACCGCTGCGGACCAAGGGTTCACTCGCAGCGACGCCGAGCACGGCATCGGCCATGGTGGCAAGCTTGGATGATCCATCTACTTTGGTAACGGCCACGACGGGACAGTTGTGACGTTGAGCCTCGGCGGTGCAGTCCAGCACCTCTTGCGTCAAGCCCGAGTAGCTAAAGGCGATTGCCATATCGCCCTCATGCATGTTCTTGGCACATAAGAGCTGATCATGCCAGTCGTCGTACAGATGGCACTCTTTGTCGACACGCATGAGCTTTTGCGCCAGGTCGTGCGCGACCAAACGAGAGGCACCAATACCGAACAGATTGACCGCGCGTGCCCGCTTAAGACGGGCCGCGCATCGCTCCAAGACGGTGTAATCGAGCGTTCGCGCCGTCGCCTCGATCGTACGCACGTTGCTTTTCATCACCTTCCCCACGATACGTTCGACGCTGTCATCCATGGAGATGTCCTCGAGGGCTACGTCTTTCTTGTCACCTAAGAGCGCCAGCTCGGCAATCAGTTCGCGCTGGAACTCCTTGTAGCCCGCAAAACCCAAACGCTTGCAAAAGCGCAAAATGCTCGAGGGCGAGGAGAACGTGACATCGGCAAGACCGCGGACGGACAGCCCGACCACCTCATGCGGATGAGCGCTTACATATGCGATGACATTGCGTTCCGCCGGGCTCGCGCTGAGCTCACGCTCGCGAAGCCGCAAAAGCAATCCGTTTGCCATCTCAAACACCTCCGTTGAGAAGAATTAAAGACCAACGAACGATTCGTACCGGATACAAACAGCTTTTGCGGTACATTGTGCCGCATCGTGGCGCACAAAGGGCGAGCGTTCTACCGCTCGCCCCTCAAATCCGACCGCTCGGAAATACGCGCGACACAAAATAATTCAACAAGGTCGCATTATCAGAAACGGGTTTGTTACCGGCTAGAGCCTCGCATGGGCGCCGATCGGCCGAGTCGCATGGCGCACCAACGCCGCCGCCAGCAATACCAACAGCATGGCGGTGACATAGCCCGCAGCATCGAATCCTAAATCGATAACGTCGAAATGCCTGCCGGGAACAAAGATCTTATGTACCTGATCGCCAACGGAGCAGGCGGCGCAAAAGAGCAATACGGGCACGCAACGGGAGCATACGCTCCACGGACGCCTGGAAAAGCAAACCACGACCACCGAGGCGAACAATCCGACGAAGAAAAACTCTACGGTATGGGCAACGCGACGGACGTTCGTGCCCACCCACATGCGAATGGAAGCAAGTCGGCCAGACCGGACATTCGAGGCAGCCGAATCGGTGCCCCCGGTCATTCCGTTCTCCGCCTGAGCTTCACCCGTGGCATCGACAGCCTGAACGCCCGTAGCCTGGCCCTCCACCACACGCGCGGTGGACTCGCTCAGCAACGACGTCTCCACCGCATTTTGCTCCGTCAGCACCCAGATGCCCGCCAGCGTTGCAGCGAACAGAACGATCGCGGTCCATCCGATTATTTGTTTTACGCGCGCCAAGGGCCAACCTCCTTTTTTGAATATCAGCGAGTGTAGCCCCAAATGGCATCGTCACCGTATCAAAATTTGAATCGCAACAGGAAGCGACAAAGCGACGCAAACCCCTACCCCGCCTCGCGCATCCAGCGATCGAACGTCCCCACGCACACGCCCAGGCACTTTGCTGCCTGGCTGCGGGTAATATCGCCTGCCTCATAGCTATCGCGCACCAGCTCAAACTGAGGAGGGCACGGCTTGCGAGGTCGACCGAAACGAACCCCTCGCGCCCGCGCCGCTGCAATTCCCTCCGCCTGGCGCCGATGGATATTCTCGCGCTCCACCTGCGCCACGTAGCTCAGCAGTTGCAGCACAATATCGGCAATCAGGGTGTTGGTCACATCCGGCGCGCCGCTGGCCCTAGCGCGCGTGTCAAGCAATGGCATGTCCAACACCACAATGGCAACCCCGAGCTCCTTGGTAATGCGTCGCCATTCCTCAAGAATCTCGGAGTAATTACGACCAAGTCGGTCGATAGAAAGCACCACCAGCACGTCCCCGTCTCCCAGGACGTGCAACAGCTCGCGATAATGCGGTCGATCGAAGTCCTTGCCGCTCGCATGGTCGGCATAAATATTCGCCGAGCCCACGCCATAGGCGCCCAGCGCATCCAGCTGCCGATTAAGGTTCTGATCGCGCGAACTCACCCGCGCATAACCGTACACCGTCGCCATCTCATCCCCGCTTTCTTGTAAACCTGCCAAAAAGGGACAGGTTTATTTTGGTAGGTTTTACCTCTCAAATAGCAGGTAAGCGGGCGGCCGAGCAGACGGCAAGGTAGCCACGATTCAAATGCGGAGGGCGGTCCCGAAAGGCCGCCCTCCGCTCCCCCACCATGAGTCGGGATTTGGCTAATGGATAAGCTTAAAGTCCAAGTGCCCACGCGTGGTATTGACGCGCGAGACCTCGATAATCACGCGCTGCCCCAGCTCGTAACGGGCGCCCGTGTCGGCACCTGTGAGCGTTAGCGCGTCCTCGTCGAACTCGAACCACTCGTTGCCCAGGCTCTTAATTGAAACCAGGCCCTCGACCTGTGTTAGGTCCAAGCGCACAAAGAGGCCCATGCTGCTAACCCACGAGACGGTTCCGGCATAGCGCTCACCCAGACGGTCCTCATAGTACTGGGCAATCTTGATCTTTTGCGTCGCATGGCTGGTGGCATCTGCCGCGCGCTCGGCATCGCTGCATGCGCGGCAGATCTGCGGCAGAATGCGTGGCAGGGACTCGCGACCTTTACCGATGAGCCGGGGCGTGCGCACCAAGGCGTCCTTGCCGCCCAGCTGCTCGTAGGCCAGCTGCAGCTTGAGTACGCGATGCACCACCAGGTCGGGATAGCGGCGAATGGGACTCGTGAAGTGGCAATAGCACGGCGCGGCAAGCGCAAAGTGGCCCTCGTTGCGTGGCTTGTACAGCGCGCGCTGCATACTGCGCAAGAGCAACGCGTTGACGAGCGGAGCGTTAGCCGTGCCGGCCGCGGCGTCAACCGCAGCCTGCAGCTCATCGGGACTTCCCAGGGCAATACCAGCCGCACGGCGGTCATCGATGATGCCCAGCTGCGCCAGCGCCACGGCGGCACCGTGCAGGCTGTCGGGGCTGGGATCGTCGTGCACGCGATAGCAAGCCTCAATGTCGCGGTCAGCCAGCCACTCGGCCACGCACTCGTTGGCGAGCAGCATGGCCTCCTCGATCAGCGACGTGGCGCACGAGCGCTCGCGGGCCACGATCTGCACGGGCACACCGTCCTCGTCCAAGAGCGCGCGGATCTCGGCCGTATCAAAGTCGACCGAACCGCGCGCGCGACGAATGCGGCGGCGGAGCTCCGCAAGCTCGTTGGCGGCAACCAAAAAATCACCCAGGTCGACGTTATAGCCGCGGGCGGCCTCCTCGCACGCAAGACCGCGCTCAAGCGCTTCCTCGCGCG
>URSP01000100.1:0-6181 GCA_900550515.1 uncultured Collinsella sp.
GGGCGCGTGTGGAGCCGAGCCTTAACGTGGCTGCGGGCCTGTCGCTCACGTGCCCTGCATGCGGTCGTGAGTTCTACGCGCCGAGCGCCGAGGACCTTGCGTTTAACAGCGGCGGTGCGTGTCCCACCTGCGGCGGCACCGGTGTCATGCGCGAGGTGGACGAGGCGAGCCTGGTGCCCGACGAGTCAAAGACTATCAACGAGGGCGCGGTGCTTCCCTGGGGCACGCTCATGTGGGATCTGATGAAGCAGGTGGCAGGCGAGATGGGCGTGCGCACCGACGTGCCGTTTAACCAGCTCACGCCTCAAGAGCGCGACATCGTGTTTCATGGTCCGGCGGTTAAGAAGCACATTCTCTACGTCCCCAAAAACGGTGAGGGCGCCACGCCACTCGACTTTACCTATTACAACGCCGTCTATACCGTTGAGAATGCGCTCGCCAAGGTTAAGGACGACAAGGGCCTCAAACGCGTTGCGCGCTTTTTGCGCGAGGGTCCATGCCGTGACTGTGGTGGCACGCGTCTCTCCGAGGCTGCGCGCCTGCCTCAGGTGCGCGGTATCAATTTGGCGCAGGCCGCGGCCATGACGCTAGGCGAGGCGATTGAGTGGGTGCGCGGGGTGCCTGCATCCTTGCCGACTGAGATGCAGCCCATGGCAGCGGATATCTGCGATTCATTTTTGGGCGCTGCCCGTCGTCTGGTCGACCTGGGCCTCGATTACCTTTCGCTCGATCGCGCCGGTGCCACGCTCTCCACGGGTGAGCGCCAGCGCGTGCAGCTTGCTCGCGTGGTGCGCAACCGATCGACGGGCGTGCTTTATGTGCTGGACGAGCCTTCGATCGGCCTGCATCCTGCCAATGTCGACGGCCTGGTGGGCGTGATGCGCGATCTGGTGGATGACGGCAACACCGTGGTTGTTGTCGACCACGATACACGTGTGCTGGCGGAAGCCGACTATCTGGTCGAGATGGGCCCCGTTGCCGGAGCAGGCGGCGGCAATGTGATCGCCGCTGGTACGGTAGACGAGGTCGAGCAATCGCAGAGCAGTCGCATCGCGCCGTTTTTGCGCGCCGAGCCCAAGCGCTTGCGTCCGCAGGTGACTGACGACGAAATGTTCGACCAGGGCCATATCCGCATGGCGACCGATGCCATCCATACCGTCAAGCCGCTCGAAGTCGATATCCCGCGCGGTCGCTTGGTTGCGGTTACGGGTGTTTCGGGTTCGGGCAAGACGACGTTGGTGCTCGAGACGCTCATCCCGGCACTCAAGGCGCAGGCAGCTGGCGAGCGCCTGCCGGGGCACGTGCGTTGGGTCGATGCCGAGGGCATTGCGCGTGCCAACCTGATTGACGCCACGCCCATCGGCGCCAATGTTCGCTCGACGGTGGCAACCTATGCCGACATCCATGATGAGCTGCGCCGCGCCTTCGCCCGTACGCCCGAGGCCAAGGCAGCCGGCTACAAGGCGGGCGCCTTTAGCTACAACACCGGCGCCTTGCGCTGCCCTACGTGTGACGGCACGGGCTCGATATCGCTCGACGTGCAGTTTTTGCCCGACGTCGAGATCGTCTGCCCAGCATGCCGTGGTTCGCGCTACGCCGAGGCCGCCTCGCATATCCATCGCGAGGGTAAGGACGGGAGCTTGCTGACGTTGCCGCAGCTCATGGACATGAGTGTGGACGAGGCCATCGACGCCACACTGGGACTCAAGAAGGTTCAGACGCGTTTGCAGACCTTGCACGACCTGGGCTTGGGTTATCTCACGCTTGGCGAGCCCACACCGGCGCTTTCGGGCGGTGAGGCACAGCGCCTTAAGCTCGCGAGCGAGATGGGCCGCGTGCAGGATGATGCCGTATTCGTATTTGACGAGCCCACGATCGGCCTGCATCCGCTCGATGTTCAGGTACTGTTGAACGTGTTTGACGGTCTCGTTGCCAAGGGCGCCACGGTTATCGTGATCGAACACGATCTCGACCTTATCCGCAATGCCGATTACGTGATCGACATGGGCCCGGGCGGTGGCGATGCGGGCGGGCAAATCGTCTGCGCCGGCACGCCGAGCGACATCGCGGCCTGCCCCGCAAGCATCACCGGCCGCTATCTATAGACAATGAGGCAAAGGGACAGCCTCTTTGCCTCATTGATGCCTATTTCACGCATTGAGCCGCGAGATAGTCGCGGAAGAATGGCAATTCAAATGCGACGAGCCCTCGTCCTCGTTCCCCGATGATGCCGGCATCTATCATGCGGCGTCGGTAGCGGGAGACCTGCTGCGGCGAACGTTTAAGGCGCTCGACAAGGTCGGCGGTGGTGGACTCTTCCTCGTCATCGAGCATGGCGATGAGGAATCGCTTGTCCTCTGCCGTGAGTTCCCGATAGGTTGCCGCGAGGATTCGGTCGTCCATCTCGTCGCGCGCGATTTTGATTCCCAGGTCAAAGTCGCGTGACGAGATTTCCTTCGAATCGCTTGTGAGATCCCAGGCACGGTAGCCTACGAGTTGCAATAGGAAGGGAAAACCAGAGATCGAGCGAACGGCTCTATCGATTCCCTCAGCATCTGCCAGGCGATCGTTTTCCTGGATTGTGCGAATCAAGGCCTCGCGCACGTCATAGTCGGCAATGCGACCCAGATGATATTGTTGGGCGCGGCGAAGGAACGAGACCGTCTTGTGGTTCAGCAACGTCGAGACGTTGTTGGGAAGTCCCGCCATGAGCAGGGCGACGCGTTTCCCATCGGTCACAAAGTGCTGATACGTTGCTGCGAGCTGAATCATCTCGTCGAGTGTCGGGTCCACCTCGTCAACCGTGACGAGCAGACCGGTGCCCGCCTCGTTGAGCTGGTCGATGATGTCGCTCATGCGATAACGCCAGGTTGAGGCATCGTGAACGCGATTGACCTCGATGCTGCCGAGCGGTGCAATTCCGAGGCCGGTGACTTCGAAGTGGTAGGACGAGTCGATGAGATGGGCTGCGGCGCGTTTCGTCCCGAACTCGATTTCCTCAAGCATTCCCGGGAGCGCGGTCGTCTTTACGGCTATCCAGCCGTGGGATTCCGCCCTTGTCGCGAGCGATGACATGAGAGCGGTTTTACCGGTTCCACGCGCGCCTGAGAAGATCGAGGTCAATTCTGGGCGCCTGCGCTGGCTCAAGAAGGCGCGGTCCAAATCCCGAATAATCTGTTGTCTGCCAGCGAGATGGGCAGGAACCTCACCAAAACTGGGGGTAAACGGGTTCTCGAGATATTTCACACGGCTCTCCTTTCACACCGCCGTTTAACTTCATTTTACTTTAGTTAATTCTGATTAAAAGTGAGGGCCTTTATCTAGAGCATCAATTAGGCGTGTGTGCCATCGACGTGGCGCTCGAATGTGGCAAAAGGATAGTCCCTTTGTCACATTCCCGGAAAGCCTGCCTGGCGTAGGGCCTCGTAGAGGACGATGGCGGCGCTGTTGGAGAGGTTGAGCGCGCTGATGCGGTAGTCGTCGGGGTTAACGAAGTTGCCGCAGATATCCTGCTGCAGGATGGCCTCGTGGCTGTCCTCGGTATGCCCGAGCGATTCCTCGTGAGCTTCCCAAGTCTCGGCGTTATCGAGTGAGTCGCAATCGCGCAGCATGGGGATGCGCTCGCAGCGCTCGGGCGCCGCGGCGAGCAGCTCCTCGGGAATGCCCGAGCTCTCGCTGCCAAAGACCAAGTAGTCGCCATCGCGGTAGGTGCTCTGCGCATAGGTGCGGCGTGCCTTTTTGGTCAGCAGATGCAGGCGGCCATCGGCAGGGGAGAGGTCGTTGCGCGCAAGGAAATCCTCCCAGCCGGCATAGGTCGTCACGTCCAAGTTTTGCCAGTAGCCCAGTCCGGCGCGACGCACCGTCTTGTCGTCGAGCGAAAACCCCAGCGGCTCCACCAGATGCAGGCGGGCGCCGGTAACCACGCAGGTGCGGCCGATATTGCCCGTATTGGCCGGAATCTCGGGCGCATACAGCACAATGTTGAACATGAATCTCCTTGGCTCAGAACGAAAAACCACCACGAAGGGCACCTTCGTGGTGGTTTGGCGGTTACGTAAGCGGAAAAATACCCGCTTGGATAAACCTAGGCGCGGTGCCAGTCGGTCAGGCAGGCATCGAGGGAGGCGATGAGCGCATCCTTGTCCATGTGACGGCCGATGATGCACAGGCTCGTCATACGGTCGCCCGTCTCGTCGTCCCAAATCTGCATGATCTCGGGGTTCTCGTCGATGATCTTCTGCTTCTCGCCCTCGGGCGCCGAGTCGACAAACAGGCCGTTCTCCATCAAGCGCATCTGGTGTCCGGCCTGCTCGAACATGTAGCACATGTCCGGATCGCCGGTCTGCCACAGCGGGCCTTTGACGCGAATGACCTCGTCGGGCCACTCCTGCTCAACAAAATCGGTGAACTTCTGCAGGTCAAACGGCTTACGGCGCGAGTACACAAAGGTCTCGATGTCGTACTCGAGCACCTCGGGGTCGTCGTGCTCCTCGGGATGCTCCATGGCCTCGATCCAGGCGGCGGAGTTGTAGGCGCGCATAAAGTCGAAGCGGTCGGTATCGAGCAGCTCCTCCATGGGGACCTCGCCGTTTTGGGCCTCGACGATCACGGCGTCTTTCTGCAGGCTGCGCACGATGGCCTTGAGCTCGGCGATCTGCTCAGGGCTCACGGTATCGGTCTTGTTGAGGATCAGCGTGGAGCAGAACTCGATCTGCTGGATGAGCAGGCTTTCGATGTCGTCCTCGTCGATATCCTCGGCCAGCAGGTCGCGACCGCCGTTGAACTCGTCGTACATGCGGGCACAGTCGACCACGGCCACGATGTTGTCGAGCGCGAGCTTAGGCTCGCCGCCCACCTTGGCCTCGTCGCAGAAGCTCGAGATGGTGTAGGCGATGGGGATAGGTTCGCAAATACCCGATGCCTCGATGATGATGTAGTCGAAGTTGCCCGAATCGGCGATGCCCTGCAGCTGGTTGGCCAGGTCATCCGAAAGCGTGCAGCAGATGCAGCCGTTGGTGAGCGGGATGAGGTCGTCGGTCTCGGAAAGGCCGCCGTCGGCGATGAGGCTGGCGTCCACATTGATCTCGCCGATATCGTTGACGATTACGGCGGCGCGGATACCGCCATCGTTAGCGAGGATGTGGTTGAGCAGCGTGGTCTTGCCGGCACCGAGGTATCCGGTAAGCATGATGATTTTCACGGGTTTGTTGGGCATGTGCCCTCCTTTGTTAGACATGGCTTACAGTTGAATCTTATGCCAAACGCCTGCTCTTATACCCACGCGCCGGCAAATAACACAAGCTACTCCCAGGCTCCCCATACATCGGGGCAATAACCGACGGTGGCCTTTTTGCCGTTACGCACGATGGGCTCGGCTAGAACCTGCTGGTTCTCGAGCAACTTGTCGAAGCGCTGGCTGGGGGTGAGGTGCTGGATGAGCGCGAGCGTCTCCTCGTCCTTGGCCTTGGGGTTGAGCAGCTTGTCGATACCGCCGACCGCCTGCATCACGCTCGTGAGCTCGCCCTTGCTCATCTCCTTTTCCTTAAGGTCAATAAACTGCACCTTAATGCGGCGCTCTTTGAAGAAGCGCTGTGCTTTCTTGGTATCGAAAGACTTTTTGGTGCCAAAAATTTGCACGTTCATGTATTTGTTCCGCCGTTCTACCTGATGAAGTTGGTGCGCTCGCGATCGGTTTCGGGGGCTTCGATACCGGCGGCCTGTCCTGCCTCGATACAATGCAGGAGCCAGGTCATGTTCTTGCCGATGTTTCGCATAGTGGCCAGGCCCTCGGCATCTCCGTCGGCGTCGCCGGGCACGCAGCCAAACACGTTGTTCCAGTACGTGGAGGCAACCACGGGCATCTGGTTGATGGTGAAGTACTTATTGAGCACATCGAAGGTGGTCGACGTGCCGCCGCGACGGGCAACGGCGACGGCAGCGCCCGGCTTGTGTGCAAAGGCTTTGCTGCCGGCATAGAATGCGCGATCGAGGGCCGAAAGAATGCGGCCGCTGGGGTGCGCGTAGTAGACAGGCGAGCCAAAGACAAAGCCATCTGCCTGCTCGGCGGCAGCGATGAGCTCGTTCACCACGTCGTCGTCAAAGGTGCAGCGACCGCCGAGCTTGCCGCACTGGCCGCAACCGATGCAATCGCGAATGGGCTTGGCGCCCAGCTGAAACACCT
>URSP01000101.1:0-6078 GCA_900550515.1 uncultured Collinsella sp.
ACGAAAAGCCCCTTCATCAAATTGCCCGGACGCCGCAAGCACCACCTCACAAGCGGTATCACCGAGCGAGTCGGAGATAACGATAACGGTGGGACGAGCGGTGACCGGGCAATCCATGCGGGGCTCCTTTTGCGCTTATGCGCAGGCTAGCTTACTTTTTGCGAGCAAGCTCACCGATGTTGGCGATGCCGGAGAAAACGGCCTCGAAGCGGTTGAGCAGCTTAAGGCGATTATCGCGGAGCTGCTCGTCCTTGTCCATGACCATAACCTCGTCGAAGAAACGGTCGATGGGGGCACGCAGGGCGGCAAGGGCAGAAAATGCGGCCGGGTAGTCCTCGGCAGCAAGGGCGGCATCGACAGCGCTCTGAGCAGCCTCGGAGGCGTCGGCAAGCGCGAGCTCGGCCTCGCCCATCAGGGCGCGGTCGTACTCCGCACCCAGCTCGGGCTTGGAGATGTGCGCGGCGCGGGCATAGGCGGTCGCCAGGTTATCGAACGTCTCGGCATCGTTCTTGCGGGCCTCGTCGAGGGCGGCGCAGCGGGCGAAGAAAACGGACGGGGCGATGATGTGCACCGCGGAGACGGCGGCAACGGTATCGGCCGGGATCTTTTCGTCGCGGGCCATGCTCACCAGGCGGCCATGGAAGAAGTCGCGAACCTGCTGGGCGACCTCGGCGGCGTCGAACTCAATGCCCTGCTCACTGTAGAGCTCGAGGGCGAAGTCGATGAGCGACGTGGGGTCGATCGGCAGGCGGTCGCGCAGGATGTTGATGATGCCGATAGCGGCACGACGCAGCGCGTAGGGGTCCGAAGAGCCGGTCGGGGGCTCGCCGATGGCAAAGATACCGGCGATGGTATCGAGCTTGTCGGCGCAGGCCACGATGCAGCCAGCGGTGCCCTCGGGCAGCTCGTCACCGGCAAAGCGAGGACGATAGTGATCGCGAATAGCATGAGCGACCTCGTCGTTCTCCCCCATCGCGGTGGCGTAGTAACCGCCCATCACGCCCTGCTGGCTCGTGAACTCGACGACGGCGTTGGACACCAGGTCGGCCTTGCACAGGTGCGCGGCGCGAGCGGCATCGGCGGCAAGATGGGCGCCCAGGTGAGCCTCGCGGGCGATAGCGAGCGCGAGCTGCTCAATGCGCTCGGACTTGGCGAGCACGCTACCGAGCTTCTCCTGGAAGGCAACCTTGGCCAAACGCTCACGGAACTCGTCGAGGGAGATCTTCAGGTCCTCCTCGTAGAAGAACTTAGCGTCGTCCAGACGGGCGCGCACGACGCGCTCGTTGCCGTCGATCACGCGCTCGGCGTTCTCGGGCTTGCTGTTGGAGACGACCACGAACTCACGCGTGAGCTTACCCTCGCCGTCATAGATCGGGAAGTAGCGCTGATTGGTGAGCATGGACTCGCAGATGATCTCGTGCGGGACCTTGAGGAACTCCTCGTCGAAGGTACCGACGAGCACCGTCGGCCACTCGCAGAGGTTGATGACCTCCTCAAAGACCTTCTTGGGCGTATCGACGTGGCAGCCGGGGCGCGCAGCCTCGACCTCGGCGATACCGGCAAGGATGGCCTCGCGACGGCGCTCGGCAGAAAGCACGCCGGCGTCCTCGAGCACCTGCTCGTAGACGGCGGGGCTGGCGACCACATGGTCACCAGGGCCAAGTACGCGATGACCACGCGTGGTGTTGCCACTCGTCACGTCGGCAAACGACACGGGAACAACATCCTCGCCCAAAAGGCAGCAGATCCAACGGACCGGACGAACAAAAGTCGCGTGCTCGTGGCCCCAGCGCTGGCTGCGGTAGTTGGGCCACTGCAGGCCGGCAATAGTCTTCTCGCACAGAGCGGTCAGAATCGGCGTAGCCGGTGCGGAGGGAATGTTCTTCTCGGCGAACACATACTCGCGACCGTCAGTGTCCTCGCGTCGAACCAGGTCCTCGGCAGCCACACCGCACTTGCGGGCGAAGCCCTGGGCGGCCTTGGTGGCGTTGCCGTCGGCATCGAAGGCAATGTTTGCCGCGGGACCGCGCTTGACCTCATGGACCTCATCGGTCGCAGTGGCGACATCGGCCACGAGCGCAGCCAGGCGGCGCGGGCTCGAGATCACACGGACCTCGCCATGGGCCAGACCGGCCTCGTCGAGACCCTTGGCGATCATGGTGCCAAGCTGCTTGACGGCATTGTTCAGCGGTGCGGAGGGCATTTCTTCCGTACCGATCTCAAACAGGAAATCCTTAGCGTCTGCCATGGCTTACGCCACCTCGCCTTCCTGATCGGCATTCTCGTTGACTCCGGCGACCTCGGCCATGTAGGCCTCGCAACACGCCTTGGCGACGGCGCGGACGCGCAGGATGTAGTTGGCACGCTCGACCGCGGACAGGGCGCCGCGAGCATCGAGCAGGTTGAAAGCGTGGCTGCACTTCATGACGCAGTCATATGCCGGCAGCGGCAGCTTGCGCTCCAGGCAGGAATGGCACTCGGCCTCGTAGTCGTCAAACTTCTGACGCATCATCTCGACGTTGGCGACCTCAAAGTTGTAAGCGCTGAACTCGCGCTCGTTCTCCAGGAACACGTCGCCGTAGGTCATGGGCGTGCCGTCGGGCAGATAGCTCCACACCAGGTCGTAGACCGAGTTGACGCCCTGGGCGTACATGGCGATACGCTCCAGGCCATAGGTGATCTCGACGGGCACGGGGTCGACCTCGATGCCGCCCACCTGCTGGAAGTACGTAAACTGCGTGACCTCCATGCCATTGAGCCAGACCTCCCAGCCAAGACCCCAGGCGCCGAGCGTCGGGCTCTCCCAGTCGTCCTCGACAAAGCGGACGTCATGGTCGTTGGGGTCCAGGCCAATGGCGGCCAGCGAACCCAGGTAGAGCTCCTGGGCGTTGACCGGCGAGGGCTTGATAAGCACCTGGAACTGATAGTAGTGCTGCATGCGGTTGGGGTTCTCGCCGTAGCGGCCATCGGCGGGACGGCGGCAGGGCTGCGCATAGCAGGTGCGCCACTCGGCGGGACCGAGCGAGCGCAGCGTGGTCGCGGTATGGAAGGTACCGGCACCGACCTCGGAGTCATAGGGCTGCATAATGACGCAGCCCTGCTCGCCCCAGTACTGCTGGAGGCGCAGGATGATGTCTTGGAAGGAAAGCGATGAAGCGTTCATGCCTCTAATATCCCCTCGTCGAAACGATTACACGGTTAGGTACTGTACTATAGCGGTTTTTAGTCGATAGCGCCGATGCGGTTGAGCGGCCAGTAGCGCACAAGCGCCACAGCGATCAAATCAGAGCGATCGACGGGACCAAAGTAGCGTGAGTCGGCAGAGTTTTCGCGGTTGTCGCCCATCACCCACACGCACCCGTCGGGAACGGTGTAGGGATAGCTTACCTGAGCGCCGGGCGCTTGGACCGAAAGTGGCCAGCTCATGCCCGTCGTATAGTCCTCGTCGAGCGCTTGGCCGTCAACGACCACCTTGCCATCCTGCAGGTCGACCGTCTGGCCGGCCGTGGCAATAACGCGCTTGACAAGAACATCATGCTCGGAGGTGCCATCGGGGTTGTGAAACACCACGATATCGCCCTGCTTGACGGGCTGACCGAGCTCGAGGCTCACCTTTTGCGCCAGGATCTGGTCGCCAATCTCGATTGTGTCCTCCATAGAGCCGGTGGGCACCACAAAGGGCTCGACCACAAAGGTGCGGATCAGGAAGGTGGCCACAAGCGCGATCACGATGACCGCGATCCACTCAAAAGCGCCCCTCAACACGGAATGTTGCGTAGGAACCATACTCACTCCTCGCTCTGCGAATACGAAGCGTCAAGGATCTCCTGCGCGTAAGCGCGCTCCTCGGGCGTGAGCCGCGCAGTCTCGATCAGGTCGGGACGCCAGCGACAGGTGCGCTCGATGGCATTCTTGCGGCGCCAGGCATCGACCTTGGCGTGATCGCCGCTCACGAGCACCGGAGGAACGCCCTCGCCGTTGAACTCGGCGGGGCGGGTGTACTGCGCGTACTCGAGCAGGCCACCATCCTCGGCGGTCGAGAAGGACTCGTCCACGTTGCTCATCTCGTCGCCCAAGGCTCCAGGAATGAGCCGTACGACGGCATCGGCCACGACCATAGCGGGCAGCTCGCCGCCCGTGAGCACGTAGTCGCCAATCGACAGACGCTCGTCCGCATACGCATATGCGCGCTCGTCGACGCCCTCGTAACGGCTGCACACAAACAGCAGGCGCTCGCTTTTGAGCAGGCGCTCGGCCACATGCTGCGTAAAAGGCTCGCCACAGGGGGTGAAGAACACCACAGTGGGCTTAGGACCCTCTGCGCTAATGGCCTCGATGGCCTCTGCGATAGGCTCGACCTTCATGAGCATGCCCTGCCCGCCGCCGTACGGCTCGTCATCGACGGTACGATGGCGATCGTGCGTCCAGTCGCGCAGGTTATACGCCTTAAAATCAAAAAGGCCGGCCTTGCGGGCGCGGCCCAAGATCGATGTGGACATGACGGGCTCAAACATCTCGGGAAAGACCGAAAGGGTCTCGATCAGCATGTTGTCCTCCCTACTTGTCCATATCGATCAGGCCGTCCATAACGTGGACGGAAATTGTTCCTGTGTCGGGAAGATCGAGCACAACCTGCTCGATCACGGGAATCAGCACCTCGCCGTACCGATCGCCCTCGACAACCCAAACATCGTTGGCGGGCGTCGACATGATCTCGACAATCGTGCCGAGCGAACCAAAGCGCTCGTCGACCACCTCGCGACCCATGAGGTCGGTATAGGCGGCGTCGAGCGAATCGAGCTCGAAGTCGTCACGATTGGCCAGCACATAGCATCCGGTGATGCCCTCGGCGGCCGTCAAGTCGTCTATGCCCTCAAACGAGACCAGATCGCCATCGCCCGTATCGGTGACGGACACGACCGTGCAAAAGCGGTCGCGCTTGAGCGCCGGCGGCGTCAGGGCGACGCGCATACCCGGCTCTAATACAGAAGGAAGCCCCCGCAGCGGCTGCGCGAGGACCTCCCCCTTCCTTCCGTGCGGCTTGACCACACGGGCGATGTTTTTGTACTGGGACCTCAAGGTCCTAGCCCAGAACCTCTACCTCGACAGCAGTGTCGAGGCGAGCGGCCAGTGCACGGGCGAGCGTGCGAATGGCCTTGATGGTACGGCCACGACGGCCGATGACCTTAGCGACGTCATCCTCGGCGACCGAAACCTCAATCGTGGAGGCGTCGTCACCATCGATGACCTCAAGGCTCACGGAATCCGGGTCGTCGACGATCTGAACAACGAGATATTCGACGAGATCGGCGATGCGATCTGAGAGCATTGCCTCACCCTCGAGCTGTGCAGCGTCAACCTCAGGCACGATTTACTCCTCGGCGCCCTCAGCGGCCTCAGCGGCAGCCTTAGCGGCCTCGGCCTCTTTGGCGAGCTGCTTCTTGGACTTCTTGACGACGGTCTCGGTCTTCTCGCCCTCGTTGGCGGCCTTGACCAGAGCGGCGACGGCGTCGGTGAGCTGAGCGCCCTTGGACTGCCAGTCGGCGATCTTCTCGAGGTCGAGGTTGATGGTCTTGGGGGCGGTCATCGGGTTGTAGCGGCCAACCTCCTCGATGATACGACCGTCACGCGGGGCGCGGGAATCGGCGACGACGACACGGTAGTACGGACGCTTCTTAGCGCCGTGACGAGCAAGGCGAATCTTGACTGCCAAAGGAAACTCCTCCAACCAAGCAGCTTTAGGCTGCAACTACAAACAAACAGTTGAACATAATACGCCATCGACGCGGGCAGGTGAAGTCCGTGAGACCAACTTCTTCGGTGTAGTCGAGGGCAAATCCATATCTTAGACAAGAATTCGCGATTTGCAAGCACATACACGCACCCCACATGAGCTGCGCGGTATACTCATGACATGGAAAGACGCGAACATACATACGGTTATGAGGATGCCATGGGCGTCACGCCGCCTCCCTGGACGGGTCCGGCGGTGGGCCTCATGGACCTCGATGCGTTTTTTGCGAGCGTGGAGATGCTCGATCATCCCGAATGGCGCGGAAAGCCGCTCATCGTGGGCGG
>URSP01000102.1:0-5986 GCA_900550515.1 uncultured Collinsella sp.
GGAGTCGTCGGCAGCGTCAGATGTGTATAAGAGACAGGGTTTGTTTTAGTAGGTTTTATCTGCGGGAATGCCGAGGCTATGATCCAATTGCCTCGTTGTAGGCATTCAGCTGGCCTTGCCAGAGCTTGCGATCGCTGTCGGTAATCTCTCGAATGATATGAGCTGGATTGCCGCCGATGATGACGTGGCTTGGAACGTCTTTAACAACAACTGAACCTGAGGCTATGACCACATCGTCTCCGATTGATACGCCCGGATTGATAATCACCCCGCCGCCCATCCAGACGTTGTTGCCGATTACGACAGGCTTAGCATACTCGAGGTCTAGATTGCGCACATCGGCGTCAATTGGATGCCCAGCAGTAAATATACTCACATGGGGTCCTAGAAAGACGTTGTCGCCAAAGGTCACGTAATTTTCGTCCAGAATCGTCAAACCGGTATTCGCATAGAAATGGTTACCAAACGAAACCCTGTCGCCGTGATCAAAATAAACGGGAGCCGTTAAGACCATATCGTCCGGAGCAACGCGAAAACACTTCTTTAGTTCCTCAAAGGCGCTCGAATCAGCCCAATACTCCGACTCATTAAACAACTTCTGAGCCGCATGCACCCTACTAAACGAATGGTCGTTAACCCGATAGGGGCTATAGAGCTCCCCGGCAATCATGCGGTCCCATTCAACCTTATTTGTCATGCCAACCCCCTAGGCTAAGCGTTAGATGCGAAAAAGTATATCAACTAAGAACAGAAGACCAGCAAGCGACCAACAGCGTTAACCAGCCCTTTTGCTTGTGCCCGGGAGGGACGCATATGAAGTTTATCGCGAGTTCCGCACGCAAAGGAAAGCACTAAATGTGCTTTCCGTCTTGCGCAGGACTGTAGAGCAGGAAACTTCATATGCGGCCCTCCCGGGCACAAGCAAAAGGGCGACCCCTGTACGGAGTCGCCCTTGTTGAGCTGCTTATGTTTAGCTGTTACTCGGCGTCGTGGTGACGGCGGGGCTTGCGGCCTCCGTTGTCGCCGGGACGGCGCGGACGGTCGCTGCGCTCGGAGCGCTCGCGACGCGGACGCTCACGGCGCTGGAAGTGCTCGCCGTCGCCCTCGGAGGCACCCTCAGCGCGAGCAGGGGCCTCGGGCTTATCCAGACGATCGAGCGAGATCTTGCCGCGATCGTCGACCTCGATGACGACGACCTTGACCTCGTCGCCCACGTTGAGGACGTCCTCGACCTTCTCCACGCGGCCCTTGGCGACGCGGGAGATGTGCAGCAGGCCGTCCTTACCGGGCAGCAGGTTGACGAAGGCGCCGAAGGGCTGGATGGAGACCACGCGACCGGTGTACTCCTCGCCCGGCTCGGGAACCTTGATGATGAGCTTGATGCGCTCAACGGCCTGGTCGACGGACTCGCCGGTGCCGCCGACAAAGACGGTGCCGTCCTCCTGGATGTCGACCGAGGCGCCGGTCTCGTCCTGGATGCCGCGGATGACCTTACCGCCGGAACCGATGACGTCGCGGATCTTGTCGGTCGGAACCTGGATGGAAACGATGCGCGGAGCGGTGCTGCGCGTGGTGTGGCGCGGCTCGGGAATCACATCGAGCATCTTCTGCAGGATGAAGGCGCGACCCTCCTTGGCCTGCTGCAGGGCGCGGGCCAGGATGTCGAAGGTGAGGCCGGTGGCCTTGTTGTCCATCTGCAGGGCGGTGATGCCCTCGGTGGTGCCGGTGACCTTAAAGTCCATGTCGCCCAGGAAGTCCTCGAGACCCTGGATGTCGGACAGGACCACGGTCTTGCCCTCCTCCTGGATCAGGCCCATGGCGATACCGGAGACCGGGCGCTTAATGGGCACGCCGCCGTCCATAAGGGCGAGCGTGGAGCCGCAGGTCGAAGCCATCGAAGAGGAGCCGTTGGACTCCATGACCTCGGAGACCACGCGGATGGCGTAGGGGAACTCGTTCTCGTCGGGGAGCACCGGAAGCAGAGCGCGCTCGGCTAGATTGCCGTGGCCGATCTCGCGGCGCTTGGGGCTGCCCATGCGGCCGGTCTCACCGGTGCAGAACGGCGGGAAGTTGTAGTGGTGCATGTAGCGTTTGCCCTCGGTGGGCTCGATGGTATCCAGACGCTGGCCCTCGTTGAGCATGCCGAGCGACAGGACGGAAAGCACCTGGGTCTGGCCGCGCTGGAACAGGCCGGAGCCGTGAACGAGCGGCAGGTAGTTGTCCTTCACCATGATGGGACGGATCTCATCGGCGGCACGGCCGTCGACGCGCTCGCCGGTCTCAACGACCATGGTGCGCATGGCCTTCTTCTCGAGCTTCTTGAGCGCCACGGGGATCTCGCGCTCCCAAGCGGCCTGCTCCTCCTCGGTGAACTCGGCGCGGATGGACTCCTTCAAAGCCTCGACCTTACCGATACGGGAGAGCTTGTCGGCGTCGCGAAGGGCGGCTGCCATCTCGTCGTAGTGGGCGAAGATGCGCTCCTGGACCTCCTCGACGGGCTGGTCGAGCGGGTACTCCTTCTTGACGATAGCGCCGTTGACCTGCTCCCACTCGGCGACGAACTCATCCTGAGCCTGGCAGAAGGCAGCAAGGGCCTCCTGGCCAAACTTCATGGCGGCGAGCATGTCGTCCTCGGAGATCTCCTCGGCGCCGGCCTCGACCATCGAGATGAAGTCGGCGGATCCGCCCAGCTCCAGGTCCAGATCCGAGTTCTCGCGCTCCTCGTAGGTGGGGTTGACGATAAACTCGCCTGTCTCCACGTTACGGCCGATGCGCACGCAGGCAAGCGGGCCCTCGAAGGGCACGCCGCCGAGCGTCATGGCCAGGGAAGCACCCATGACGTTGATGACGTCGAAGGGGTTGACCTGGTCGGCGACGAGCGAGGTGGCGACGATGTGCACCTCGTTGCGGAAGCCGTCCGGGAAGCTCGGGCGGATCGGGCGGTCGATCATGCGAGCGGTGAGCGTGGCCTTCTCACTGGGACGGCCCTCACGCTTGAGGTAGCCACCCGGGATGCGGCCGGCGGCGTACATCTTCTCGTTGAAGTCGACGGTCAGCGGGAAGAAGTCGTAGTTCTTACGCTCCTTGGAGACGACCACGGTGTCGAGCATCGTGGTGTCGCCCTGCTTGACCAGGCAGGCGCCGGTGGCCTGCTTGGCAAGCTCGCCCGACTCAAAGGTGTAGGTCTTGCCGTACAGCTCAAAGGTCTTGGATACGAGTGTCATTGTTCTCCTTTACCCCACAGGCCCCTTGCCTGCGGGCTTCTCATGTGACGCGGGCCCCCTGCCCCCGCCACGCTTCAGAGCGTGATTGTTCGCGCCCTTACACAAAAAGAGCGCCCCGCTGCGCAGGACGCTCTTAGCATGTACAAATCCTTACTGGATGTTGTCGCGGATGCCCAGAGCCTTGATGAGCTCACGGTACTCGACGATGTCGTTCTTCTTGATGTAGGAGAGAAGACGACGACGACGGCCGACGAGCATGAGCAGGCCACGACGGGTGTGGAAGTCCTTCTGGTGGGACTTCATGTGCTCGGTCAGCTCCTTGATGCGCTCGGACAGGATGGCGACCTGAACCTTGGGGTTGCCGGTGTCGACCGGGGTGTTACCGAACTGGGCAGTCAGCTCCGCCTTGCGCTCTTTGGAAACAGTCATTGTTTCACCTTTCGTTTTACGTCGCCCTCGGGCGACTCGATTCGCCTCGGACTGGGAAGCCGCCGGTGGAGCGAGCAACCAAGGTCGAGGTACCAACAGGTCGGTATGTTACCACAAGCAGCCCGCGCCTGCGCATCATCACCGACCCAACATGAATTCCATCGCGCGGAGGCGCTGATCGGTGTGCGTCGCAGCCCAAACATGCGAAAGCCCGAGCAGGAATGCCGCCGTATGCGGGTCGATTCGCTCGGCCATGAGCGCATCGAAGGTCATGGACATGAGGGCGCGCAGCCATGCGGTCTCACCGGTCGACACCAGTTCGGCACCTGGAACGCTCGACGCGCACGACCCGCACATGAGACCGCCCGCCTGGGGCGAAAAATACGACAGCATGGGGTCTCCGCACAGCACACAGGCCGAAAAATCGGGACGATAGCCAACGTGCGATAGCAGCTTAAAGACATATGCCGCCACAAGTAGGTCCATATGTGCCGTGTCAAGCCCGCTGCCCACCAGGGCAAGCGCTCGCTGCGTTATGGCAAAGGTAAACGGGTCCTCGGCGTCCTCGAACGAGCACACGCGCGCGACCTCGGCGATCGCGCTTGCGGCGCAGGTCGTCTCGTAATCGGGCGCAGCGCCGAGCGGCGCCTCCATAAGCTCGGCCTGAGAAACCACGTCGAGTGACCGTCCATGTGCGAGCAGCATATCGACCGTACAGAACAGCTCGCAGCGCGCAGCCAGGCGTCCGCCGGGTTTGCGGGCGCCCTTTGCCACGGCACGAACCTGCCGTCCCCGCTCGTCAAGCATCGTCAAGATCAGGTCGGTCTCTTTGAGCTTCGTCTTGTCGAGAACGAGCACCTTGGTGCGATATGTCCGGGAGCCTGCCATGCGCGCCGCGCGTCCTTAGTCCTCGGCGTTGTAGCCAAAGCGGCGAATCTGGGCCTCGTCGTCACGCCAGCCGGCCTTGACCTTCACGTCCAGCTCCAAAAAGACCTGCGTGCCAAAGATGCGCTCAAGATCGCGACGGGCGTCGATACCGATATGCTTGATCATCTCGCCGCCCTTACCGATGATGATGCCCTTTTGGCCCTCGCGCTCGACGTAAATGGTGGCGTGCACGCGCAGCACCTTCTTGGTCTGCTCAAGCGCATCGCAGATCACGCCAACGGAGTGCGGAATCTCATCACGGGTGCGGCGCAAGACCTTCTCGCGCACAAACTCGGCAACGAGCGTCTCATCGGAAGCGTCGGTACCCATGTCCTCGGGGAACCAACGCGGACCCTCAGGCAAAAAGTGCGCAACGGTCTCGATAAAGGCATCGACGTTGAAGTTCTTGACCGACGACATCACGATCTCGTCGTCATATTCCATGAGTTCGTGGGCCGCCTTAAGCTGCTCCATGACCTGTGCGGGGTCGGCCTCATCGGCCTTGGTGAGCACCAGGACCTTCTTGGAACGAGCGTTCTTGACGCGCTCGGCAACCCAGGCGTCTCCCCTGCCGATCGGTTTGGTGGCATCAATCAAAAACGCGACAACATCAACATCGTTCAGCTCGAACAACGCGCTCTTGTTGAGCTCGGATCCCAAGCCGTCCTTGGGCTTATGAATACCGGGGGTATCGACAAAGACCAGCTGGTAGCCGGGGCGGTTGACGACGGCGCGCATGCGGCGGCGGGTCGTCTGGGCCACCGGCGAGGTGATGGCGACCTTTTTGCCATAGCAGGCATTAAGCAGCGTAGACTTGCCAGCGTTGGGACGACCGACCAGGGCCACAAAGCCGCTGCGGAAACCGGGCTCAACGTCACCAAAGCCCGCGAGGTTGTCGTCCTCGTCGCACAGGGCGTCGAGTTCCTCGTCGCTCATACCCTCAAACGGGTCGAACTCCTCGACATCCTCGAGCTCCTCGGTATCCACCGCGTCCAGGGACTCGTCGTCCAAAATCTCATCGGTAGGCTGCATATTGTCGGACATGGGAATCCCTTTCTAAATAAAGTCGAGCGCGTGGGCAAAGACAAGCAAGCCCACGATCGCGGCGGTAATGGAAAGAACGTATACAGAGGCAGCGGCGATATCCTTCGCGCGCTTGGCCAGTGGATGCAGCTCCTGGGTCGCGAGGTCGACAATCGCCTCCATGGCGGTATTGCACAGCTCGCCGTGAATCACCAGGCCGCAGCAGATGATGACCGTAGCCCACTCGGCAATATCGAGCCCCACAATGCAGCCGGCAATGACGGTACACACGCCCGCCACGAGCATGACCTTAATGTTGCGCTCGGTCTTGACGCTGTCTCTTATACACATCTCCGAGCCCACGAGACCGTACTAGATCTCGT
>URSP01000103.1:0-5934 GCA_900550515.1 uncultured Collinsella sp.
ATATCATCGCCAAGATGGCCAACGGCATCGCCGACGACCTCATCTCCACCACGCTACTTGCGACGCCGCGACCTATCGTGATCGCACCCGCTATGAACAACGGCATGTGGAAGGCGCCGGCGACACAGGCCAACATGTCCACGCTGCGCGATCGCGGTGTCCATGTTGTGGGTCCGGGCAGCGGCTACCTTGCCTGCGGCGATGTGGACACGGGACGCATGAGCGAGCCCGAGGACATCGTCGAGGCCGTCTGCGAGGTGCTCAATCCCGTGCCCCAAGACCTGGCGGGCAAGCGCATCATCATCACCGCCGGCCCCACGCACGAGCCGATCGATCCCGTGCGATTCATCGGCAACCGTTCATCGGGCAAGATGGGTATCGCCCTGGCGGGGGAGGCCGCACGTCGCGGTGCCGCCGTCACGCTCGTGCTGGGACCAACATCGCTCGACGTTCCCCGCGGCGTGGCGTGCGTACGCGTGCAGACCGCCGCAGAGATGCTGCAGGCGGCAACGAGCGCCTTCCAGACGGCCGACGTGGCCATTTGCGCGGCCGCCGTCGCCGACTACACCCCCGCAGCCCCTGCCGACCATAAGCTCAAAAAGGTCAACGAGCGCTTGGATCGCATCGAACTGGTCGAAACGGTCGATATTTTGGCCGAGCTCTCGCGCCAGAAGGGCGAGCGATGCGTGATCGGATTTGCGGCCGAGACCGATAACGTCGTGGAGTACGCGCAGCGCAAGCTCGCCCGCAAGGGCTGCGATGCCATTATCGCCAACGATGTCTCGCGCGCCGATTCAGGCTTTGGTACCGACACTAACAAGGCCTGGATTGTGAGCACAGCGGGTACACAGGAACTTCCCGTGCTAACAAAACCCCAGCTCGCAGATACAATTTTGGACTTGCTTCAAAATTTATAAAAAAGTTCTTGCACAAGTCTAAAGTTTCGGGTTAATATACTCCCTGTTGCGAGCGAGAGCAGAGCAACAAACAAAAGCTTCGGGACGTGGCGCAGCTTGGTAGCGCACTTGACTGGGGGTCAAGGGGTCGCTGGTTCGAATCCAGTCGTCCCGACCAGAAGTTTGCAGGTCAGGCACCTAGTGCCTGACTTTTTTGTTTTAAGCAATTGCTTAATTTTCAGTAAGCAACAGGGTGCCAATAATCTACCTGCGCGATAGTCGTCTTTTGCGGTTACTTGCGCGTTTTGCACGCACTTGAGCCGATTTATCAACGCGATATGAATCTACATACGCGTAGCTGGTATACAGCCGAGTAAGGGCTGTATTTATCGCGGCGTTTTACACAGATATAGCGACTGTAACGAACAAACGTGTCGCTGTATTTATTCCGGTAGTTCACTTGATCGGTGGACAAGTGGGCTGTTGCGACGAAACGCCAAGCAGGATGGGCTCTATACGAGGACGCCGCAGAGGCAATGGCGGGGGAGTGCGGCAGGCGCTCTGAGAGCCGCTGTATGACCCCATTTCTCCTCAACCCGATTACCTGTGCTATGAACCTCGAATTGTTCGAGTAATCGCCAAAAGAAAAGCCCTCGCAGGATTGCGAGGGCTTTGCGCTAAAAGAGATCAGAAGCAGAAAGCGGGGAGAACATAAAACGAGTCCGTCGCGCTGTAGCTGTAGCAAATACCGCCGCTTTGAACATAGCGAAAGGACGTGGAGCTGCGCGGTCTCACGGAGCGAGTCCAGTGGCTATAGCCTGATGCACCGGAATAGTTCGACCCCGTCACGCCCTTGGATTTGTAGCACTCGTACTGGATGCCGTCGGATTGCATATCCCCGTATACTTCGGTTGCCGAGAGCAGAAAAACCTTGTCGGTCGTCGCTGAGGGGGCACCGCCCCAGTTACCGCCAACGTTATCGGTTGTCTTTGTGACGGGTTTCACCTTTGACTGTAAGAACCTCTTGCCTTATTAAAGAAATACGCCAAATACAACGGATATAAAGCGGAAGGAGGCGACATCAAGTAACTATCAAAGGCCAGATTAAGGAGCCAGCCATGAAGAACTGCCTGCCCTCCATCGTCTCAGCAGCTCTTTGCCTCTCCCTTGTCATGACACCATTTGTGCCCGTTGCGGCAGCCTATGCCGACGATGGATCTCCCGCCGAGAGCAGCGAAATCTACGTCGGAGACAACTACGACGAAAATTACGATATATCCCTTTTTGAACGCGGACGCTGCACGGATTCATATTCCAAGGCGTGGTGCGATTCTCACGGATTTGCAAATAACCGCCCCGTCCCTCACAAGGTCAAGCTGAACGCGAAGGAGGAGGCTTGCCTGCGCGATCTCCAGCTTGCTGGCACCGCTGAAGTTATCGCCGGTCTCGTGACAACCGGTCCTAGCGGCGGCTTTTTTGCAACCGCAATGACATCGTACCGACTTTTCACTTGCATGTTCTGAAAGGAAGTTGCCATGTTGTCGCAAAATCAATCGAGATACTTGACCACAATCGGCTTTGCCCTGCTTGCATTACTCTTTGCTAGCGACCTTTTGCTGAAACCGCCCAAGGAACTCGTTTCGCTTGCCATAGCCTGCATTTCCGCCCTTTACTTTACGGCAACCCTATTCGTCGGACTAAAGGAGAGGAAAAAAGGCGCAGTCGTTGCATCTGCCGTAGGCGTGATCATAGCCATTGCCTCATTCTTTATCTGACACATTGGTGATCTAGGAGCGATATCGTAGGAATACGACCGGGAGAGCCGGGACCAGATTGCCCGGGTTGCCCGGTCGGCTCGCGCGACGGCGCGGCGGTTCCACAGAAAGCTCTCCGGACTTCACACTGTTTCTGATCGCATTGTAGACAGCCATCTCGTCTTCGCTGTCGGCGAGCACGCGGTGTGCGTCGTCGTTTTGGATGTCCAGTAAATCTCGAAGGTCCTCCATGCACCAGCGTCCGAGATTTGGCCATGCGCGTTGCGCGAGCTGATAAGTGTCGATTGCGATGTTGTAGTTAAAGTCCAGGCCAAAGCCGTCCCAGGCAGAACGGCTTTGTTTCCTTGATTATCAACTTTATCCGGACACTTCCCGCATTCATCCGTGTGTGTACGGATGAATGCGGGGCCCGATAGCCCGGCGGCCTGATCGGCAGGCCGCCGGGAACTCTCACTCCTCGATAAAAGCCGGCACCCGGTTAGTCCTGCGCATCTTGAAATCGCCAGTTTCGTGGGAGACGTAGAGAATGCCGTCCATCCCGTCTCGCGATGCATATGAAAGGTGAACAGAACCGCAATCCGCTCCATCATCGTCGAGAAGATCGAACGAATTCGGATCGCTCGTTGCGGCCAAACGACCACTCAGACAAGAGCCATCGCCATTACAGATTTGCCATTCCATGTCTTCGCCTGCAAGAATCGCCATAGACGGCCTGGTCGCGCCATCGTTGACATACATCCCGTCTATGCCAAAACCGTTCTCAGCGCCATCGATAAACGATTGCTCGGACCTATACCTCGCAAATGATGCACATAGAACCATTGCAAGACAAAGTACAGAGCCAACAATCGCTATCTTTGCATAGCTCTTGCCTATCATGTCATTCACCTCGCTCGTATGTATCGAGGTATTCCTGCTTGAGCGTCTGCGAGGACGACTTGATCTTTTCCACGAGCGTGCCGGCCTCGATGAAGTAGAACGAGTTGGTGAGGTCTGCCAGGTCGTCGAGCAGATGGCTTGAAATGAGCACGCTGCGTCCCCGCGCCACCTCGCTGCGCATCGCGCCGCAGGAGGTTTTCCGTTTTCCCGGATCGAGGCCGTTCAGCGGTTCATCGAGGATGAGGTACGGGCAACCGGTCGATATCGCCATGGCAAGCTTTACCTGCTGCTTCATTCCTGTCGAGAGTTTACGGGTCGGCTTGTCGAGATATGGGGAGATTCCGAGGGAGCTGCAGAGCGAGTCGATGTCGGTGGCCGATTTCCACGCCTCCCTAACGAAAGAGAGGTGCTCGATGGCCGATAGCGTGGGGTAGAGATCCGTGCCGCCTGAAGAGCTCAGGTAGACGAGTTCTGCGAATTCGGCTGATCGGCGTTGGCTGATTCCGTCTGCCGCCAGGCTTCCCGAGCGGATGCGGGTGGGAAATTGGCCCGACAGCGCTTCAAGAAGGGTGGTTTTCCCCGAGCCGTTGGGGGCAACGAGGCCCGCCGCCGTTCCCGGGCTCAGGAAAAGCGACCCGATTGAAAGTATCGTCGTGCTTCCGTATCCCACGCTCGCGTCTAGAAGCTCGAGCCCATGGTGCTTTTTCGCGGGTCCAGGCTGTTTGGGGGGAACGTGTCGCAACGGCGCCGACCGTAAAAAAGACCGCGACGTATGCCAGGGCCACGGCAAGCATCGATGCGCTGCCTGAACCGGAGCCAATGAATTCTGTCGGGAAGCATCCTACGTAACCCGTTGCCTCGATAGGCGAGAATACGGGCAGTGGCAGGAGCCCGAGCACGGCATTATGCCCTAGTGCCGAATCGGACAATAACGGGAATGCCGGGGCCGCGACAAGCAGCGCGGAGGTAAGGGGGCCCGCGAGGACGCGCCTCGTTGCGGTCGATAGGACGGCGGAGCAAACGGATATCAAGGTTCCGCCCGCAAGCAGCGCGAGAAGCAGGGCTGTGAAGACGTTTCCCGCGGTCGTGGTGGTAAGCGCGCCGTCACGGAAGAAGGCGATCGGGTACCCAATTTGCCCGAAGCCGTTTAGGACCAAGGCGTAAATGCCCCCGGGTGCGAGGCCGGCGAGGAGCATCGCGGTCCCCGCGACGATTATCGAAAACACGATCTGGATAAGGCGCCGGAATTTGGGCACGGGCGCCTTCGCCGCCAGGGTCGCAGGCCTTGTGGCGCCGAGCACGAGTATCGACGAGAGAAGGAAGGGGATGAAGGGAAGGAAAGACGGCGCCGTGGCAATGGCGTAAGGCAGGAAGGAAAGGAATGGCAGGTCGTTTGCGGAGGCCGGGATATCCGTGATGCCGGAGCTGCTCAGGGCACGGCAATATGCGAGCGCCGCGTCATTGGTCTCTTGGTCTCCCACGATGGACCCGGATTGGAAGCCTTCGCCCATGAGCGCGTAGTAGCTCTCGGCAGAATCGAGAAAGGCGGCGTCGGTTTGAGCGGCAAGGGCGGCGTTCGCGTATCTTGCAAGCTCCGCGTCATTTTGCTGCTCTGGAGATAGGTCTGTGCCGCTGGCCTGGGGCGCGCGCGTATTGAATGCGTCGACAAAGCCCTGCATGCCCTGTTTCATAAAGAAGGGCCCGTAGATGGGTGAATTGAACGCAATGGGGACGGAAAAGGCTGCAGCGAGAACGAGCGTACAAATCCATACGGCCCTGTCTCTTAGGATTAGTTTGAGAAGAAGTCGACAGTACATTTGGAAGCACCTACGTTCCTCAAAGAATTGTTAGATTAAAAGTAACAGACCGGATGAAGATACGTGCGACGGGGGCGAGGCGAATGGCTGAGCGGTATCGATATGCGGGTTCAACGGTATCACATTGACCACATAGATTATTAACCTGCATTTCTAACAGTTAAGGAGACGGGTGCTTTCCAGCACACTCCTTCGATGATGCCTTCCGCTTGTTGCTATGCCGGTTTCAGCCAACAAAGAATGTGCCCGGGCGCTCAGGTTCACCGTTAGCGTTGGCAACATATGAGATGGGCCAGACCCTTGCCGCGCGCCGATTGCGCGAGAGGTGTCGGGCTCCATGTTTATTCCACCTGCTTGTTATCAACCAGCTTCGTTCAACGTTAGACATTCAAGATGTCAGACGTCGAACCTGCGCCAAAGACGCAGCTGGGGCTACTAGTTGCCTACAATCGCTCGCGAAGCTCGCCTGTTCGTGCGTGAATATCTGACAGCTCCGTCAGACATTGTCGGACATTTGATTCTGTCTCTTATACACATCTGACGCTGCCGACGACTCCTTACGTGTAG
>URSP01000104.1:0-5564 GCA_900550515.1 uncultured Collinsella sp.
ATATTCCTCTGGTGCCCCCGGGCGGATTCGAACCGTCGACACCCGCTTTAGGAGAGCGGTGCTCTATCCCCTGAGCTACGGAGGCATGCTGTACTAGTGTAGCAGATTTGCACTATCGTCGCGGGATAGTCATTGGGGACGTTCTTTAATGACTAGTCGTTTAAGAACGTCGGAGGCGACTAGTTGCCTTTGTGGAAGAGGTTTTTGATAACGGAGGGGATGCTCTTTGCGCCCTTGGCCGTCACATCGATAAAGTCGGGCGAGCGCACGAGCTTATCCTCGTCGACGTACTTGCGGACCGCGCGCAACGTCTCTTTGTCGTCGCGCGTCGAGAACGTAAAGTGACCGTTGTCCTTGGTAAAGATAGCAAAACGCGTAATCTTCTTGGTGCCGCGCAAAACCTCGGCGGCAATATAGTCGACCTCGTCCCACGGGATTTGAATATAATCCTCGGGATTGCGCTCGTTATAGTACTCAAACGCCTTATTGCCCACCATCACGTTACCGTGGCTGGTAAGCCCCATCAGGCAGGTTGCCGGCGTTGCCAGATCGACCGTGCTGTTCTGAGATTGCGCCATGCGCGCCTCGCCCTCCAAATAAAACAATCGGACCGCATCCAGTGTACCCACCGGGTGCGGTCCGTTTCAATGGCTCAAAAGCCCTTGCCTAGCAATTCTCGGTCTTAAGCCGAAACGTGCTTACATGAAGCCGCAGACGCGACCGATGATGCCGATGGCGAAGAGAGCCAGGATGATGACGATCGGGCTGACCTTCTTCTTGAGGAGCTTGCAGACCAGCAGGGTCAGGCACACGGCGGCAAGGCCGGGGATGAGCTGATCGAGGTTGGCCTGAAGCGTGGTGACCTTCACCTGATCAAGGGCGTTAGCACCGATGGAGTTATACATCGTCAGTGCTTCCTTGACACCCTCAGAACCGGAGGGCAGGTTAGCCCAGTCGATAAAGGCGCCAGCAGACTGCGTGACCTTGGAGACGACCGGGGTGAAGGAGATGGACACCCAGCGCTCGACCAGGGCGCCGATGATGAACATACCCAGGATGGAAGCGCCCTCGGTGACCTTGCCCATCAGACCACCGGAGAGGTCCTTGGCGATGGAGGAGCCGACCTTGTAGCCAAACTCCTGCGTGTACCACAGGAAAGCGTAACGGATGATGTTCCACGCGAAGAAGAACAGCAGCGGACCGACGATGCTGCCGGACATGGCCAGGGAAGCGCCCAGAGCGCCCAGAATCGGGCGAAGGGTGAACCAGAAGGCGGGGTCGCCGACGCCGGCGAGCGGGCCCATCATACCGACCTTGACGCCCTGAATGGCGACGTCGTCAATCGGGGCACCGTTGGCGCGCTCCTCCTCGAGAGCGAGGGTAACGCCAATGACGGGGGCGGAAACATAGGGGTGGGTGTTATAGAACTCCAGGTGGCGCTTAAGAGCGGCAATCTGGTCATCCTTGCTGGTGTAGAGCTTCTTGATCGCAGGGATCATTGCGAAGCACCAGCCGCCGTTCTGCATACGCTCGTAGTTCCACGAGCCCTGAAGGAACTGATGACGGAAGCAAACCTTCTTGCGGTCAGCCTTGGTGAGCTGAATCTTGTTCTCTGCCATATGTATCACTCCCCTCCTACTCGTAATCGTTCAGAATGTCGCCGAGCGGGTCGCCGGAGCCACCGCCCATGCCGCCACCCTGCTTGGCCAGATCCTTAAGGCCAAGGTAGATGAGGGCAAGGGAGATGCCGATGAGGCCAAGGGCGATCAGCGTGAGCTGAGGGATGGCAGCAAGGACAAAGCCGAGGATGAAGAACGGCCAGGTCTCCTTGGTGGCCATCATGTTGATGACCATGGCGTAACCGACGGAAGCGACCATGCCGCCGCCGACAGCCATGCCGCCGGACAGCCAGTCGGGCATAGCGTTAAGCGCGTTGGTAACGGCCTCGGCCGGGATGACGCACAGAAGCACTGCCGGGATGGCGATACGAAGGCCCTGCATGAGGATGGCAGCATACTGCCAGCGCTCGATGCCGGAGAAGTCGCCCTTCTCGGCGCAACCGTCCATGGCGTGAGCGATAGCGGTAGCAATGGTACGGCAGATCATGGTCAGGAACAGACCAGCGACCGACAGCGGGACGGCGACGGCGATAGCGGTGGTAACGGCCTTGGCCGAATCGGTGGCGCCACCGTTGAGGGCGAGCACCATGATGATCGAAGAAGCGACCGAGGCCAGAGCGGCGTCAGGCGCGACAGCGGCGCCGACGTTAGCCCAGCCAAGGGCCATCATCTGGAGCGAACCGCCCAGGAGGATGCCCTCCTGAAGGTGACCGGTTACGAGACCGATAAGCGTGCATGCCACGAGCGGCTGATGGAACTGGAACTCATCCAGAATGCCTTCCATACCGGCAAGCAACGCGACAATCGCAACAAGCAGAATAGTGATTGCAGACATGTATCGGACCCTCCTTTACTATGCTTGAGCGGCCAGTTCGGCCTTAGCTTTCTTCAACATGGCGTCGAGATCCTCGGAGGAATCCGAAGGAACCTTGCGGACCTCGAACTTGACGCCCTTGGCCTTGAGGGCCTCGAGAGTCTTAACGTCATCATCGCCCATAGCGACGGCGTTGGTGACGACGACCTTGCCCTTGGAGTGAGCCATGGAACCGATGTTGACTTCCTTGATGTCGACGCCGGCCTCGATGGCCCTGAGCAGATCCTGCGGGTTCTCGAAGAGCAGCATGGCCTTGGTGTTACCAAAGCGCGTGTCCTTGACGACCTCGGCCATCTTCTTGATGGGCACGACGTTGGCATGGACTCCCGGAGGGGCAGCCTGCTCGATCATGGTCTTGCGGAGCTCGTCGTGAGCAACGCCGTCGGAAACCACGATGATGCGGTTGGGGTTGATCTGCTTGGTCCACGTGGTGGCCACCTGACCATGCAGCAGACGGGTGTCGATACGGACGTGGGCAATCTTGATGTGCCCGTCGCCGATGACCGTTCCCGGAGGGATGGCGCCTGCAGGAGCAGCGGCGGCCGCAGCCGGCTTCTTCTCCTCGGGCTCCAGAGACTCGGGCTTGACACGCACGCCAGCCTTAGCCTCAGTCACGAGATGTTTTGCGATCGCATGTGCAGTGTTCTTTGCGTCAAAGCGCTGCGAATATGCCTCGATGAGCATAGGCAGGTTGACACCGGTGACGATAGCCCAGGAATCGTGGCCCTCGATGAGCCCGCTGATCTGGTTGAACGGCGTGCCGCCCCACAGATCAACGAGGAAGAGCACCTGCTCCTGGTCCTCGAAGGAAGCGATTGCTTCCTCGACCTTGGCACGGAAGTCGTCGGGGCCCATGCTCGGCTCGAGCGAGACCACGGCAACAGACGGCTGATCGCCAAAGACCATCGAGCCCGTCTGCTTGATTCCAGCTGCCAAGTCCCCGTGGCTAGCAAGAACAATACTTACCATCACATAACCTCCTTTTTGTCTACGTAATTCCTACACGACATGAAAGGAGTATACCTGTTTGGTTTGTGGAATTATAGCTAAATCCGCAAAAGGTTGGATTATTTGTTTAAACGTCTAGGTTTGTTACAAGTTGATTACGTTACTGCTTTTTGACTCATTACACGACAAGGCGTCGCTCATCAAGCCATGCATTTTACAGATACAAGCAGGCTGTTCATTAATATCGATTTTAGGCAAGCGCGAATGCGCTTATACTGCCGCCATTTTGTTTAAACAGACATGGCTTGACTTTTTTCGTGACTTATGGTCTACGAAACCACTCAAAATAGTTGCGGTGGAATAGTTCTTGTTTAAGAGCCAGAAGGCTGAATTTAGGAACTATTTCACCGCAACTTATAGGGAATCCTAGGCGATGTGGAGGGGGTTGGCGGCGTCGACGGCGTCGGGGACGTCGGAAGGGCCGTCGGGGACAGCGTCTGCCGGGTCCTCGTCGGGGGTCTCGATCTGTTTGATCACTACCTCTTGGCCCTGCAGCAAATAGGTCTCGCCGCTACCGCACTGGGGACAGGTCTTGCCGTGCTCGACCGTCGCGTAGTCGCAGCCGCACGCCTCGCAATGTGTCACGGCCTCGACGGGCTCCACGATAAGCTCCGCGCCCTCGGTGATAGGCTTTTTATCTGCTGCCCAGCGCCAAGCGTCGAGCAGCAAGTCGGGAACGACGCCCGAGACCTCGCCCAGTAGCAACGTCACGCTCGAAACGCGACGCACGCCATTGGCGCGCGCCACGTTCTCAACATCACGAATAATGTGATAAACGATTCCCAATTCATGCAAGGTAGAAACCTTTCAACAACGGTTGATGCGATGCAAACTCAAAGCAAGGGGACGGCGAAGTCTAGCCTGCGCCGTCCCCTTACCCGCCATGGTTACCTATTTACGACCGAACTTGATTTTGATTGCACGCTTTAAAGCATACTTGCCGAGGCTTGGGAGCTTTTGCTCGTATTTGACCATCGTGGAGCACTCAGGGCGGTCGCGATCCAGATGGATGGCGTCAAACGCGCACTTGGTGGTGCACAGGCCGCAGCCGATGCACTTGTTAGGGTCGACGATCGAGGCGCCGCAGCCCAGGCAGCGGGCGGTCTCGGCGCGCACCTGCTCCTCGGTAAAGGTCTCAACATACTCGCTAAACGGCGCAGCCTTCTCGCGTTCGCGGTCCACATGCGCAACCTCGCGGCTCGCGTTGTCGTAGCTCTCGAGCACAACGTCGTCGCGGTCGAGCGCGGTGTAGCGGCGCTGATTGCGGCCGATGGTGAGCGTAGAGCCCGGCTGCACAAAGCGATGGATGGACACGGCGGCCTCGTGACCGGCGGCGATGGCATCGATGGCAAAGCTCGGACCGGTATAGACGTCGCCGCCCACAAAGATGTCTGGCTCGGCGGTCTGATAGGTCTGGGGATCGGCAAGGGCACCCTGGCCGCGGCCAAGCTCCACCTTGGAGCCAGCCAGCAGGTCGCCCCACACAATGGACTGGCCAATCGACATGACTACGCGGTCGGCATCGACACGACGCAGGTCGTTCTCGTCGTACTCGGGCGCAAAACGGCCCTCGTCGTCAAAGACACGCGTGCAGCGCTTGAAGGTGATACCGCACACACGACCGGCCTCGTCCAGGTGAATCTCCTTGGGGCCCCAGCCGCAGCTGATGTGAGCGCCGTCCTCAACGGCCTCGCGACGCTCCTCCTCGCTGGCGGGCATCTGGGCCTCGCTCTCCAGGCAGAACATCTCAACGTACTCGGAACCCAGACGGCAGGCGTTGCGCGCGACATCGATAGCCACGTTGCCACCGCCCACCACGATGGTGCGGCCGGGCAGCGCGTCAATCTTGCCACTGTTGACCTCGCGCAAAAAGTCGACGGCCACGGTCACGTCCTCGGCATCCTCACCCGGAATACCGGCAAGGCGGCCACCCTGGCAGCCGATGGCCACATAAAAGGCCTTAAAGCCCTGCGCGCGCAGCTCGTCGAGCGTCACATCGCGACCGACCTCCACGCCATAGCGGAACTCGGCACCCATCAGGCGAATGACCTCGACCTCGGCCT
>URSP01000105.1:0-5532 GCA_900550515.1 uncultured Collinsella sp.
CGCCGTGCATGCCGCCTGTCGCCTCGCCGCAAGCGTAGAGGCCCTCAACGCCCGTATACGCGGTCTTGTCGATTTTGATACCGCCGTTGGCGGCGTGGGCATACATCGCCACGCGCATCTCGTCGGTCGGCGCGATGCCGTGCTCGTCTTGCAGCCAGGTGGCAAAGGTCTGTACAAACTCGGGGACGTCCTCGCGGGGGAAATCGTAGTGGAGCGCCAGACCTTCGGTACCCGCTTGATCGATGGCAAGATCGACGGCGCGGGAGGCCAAGCGTGACGTGAAGGGGCCATATCCGGAGCGCTGTTCAAGCAGATCGTCCAGCTTGTCGTCGGCGATATCGACCGGCTGGTAGAACTTGACGTAGCGCCAGGTCTTTTCGTTAAAGACAAGGTTGCGTTTGGGCTCGATGAAGCCCGGCATCATCTGCATGAACTCTATATTAGTGAGCGTTGCGCCGTGTGCCAGCGCGATGGCCTGTGAGGAGCTGAGCACGTCGGCTGAAGTGAGGCTTCGCTCGAACAGGCCACCCGTGCCGCCCGCAGCGATGATGGTGGCCTTGGCTGCCATAGGTACGAGATGCTTGTTTGTGCGGTCGTAGAGCGTGGCGCCGACAATCTTTCCGGGCGTGTCCTCAACAAGGTCGATAAGCTCATGGCGGGGGAGCAGACGAATGCCGAGCGACTCGATCCGGGCCGTCAGAGCGTCCTCAAGGGGCTTGCGGGTGAGGCCGCGCCACATGCGCGTTTTGTGGTCAAAGCAGGGGATAAATTGCTTTTGCTGAGCGCTCTCAGCGCTTTGCGGACGCTGGAGCTCAACGCCCAGGTCTTGCTCGAGCCATTCAATTGCCTGGGGAATGCCGTGCACAAACGTCTGGACAAGCTCGAGGTCGGCGACACCGCCGCCGACGGTCTGGATGGTGCCGATGAGGTCCTGCTCGTCGTCTTCGTCGACGGGACCGATGAGGCCGAGGCCCCAGGTACCCGGGAAGAAGCTCGATCCACTCATGGTCTTGCCGGCGCTTGCCACAGTGACGGTTGCACCCGTGCGTGCCGCTTCGATGGCGGCACAAAGGCCCGCAATGCCAGATCCAATTACCAGTACATCAGTCGATTCCATCGGATTCCTTTCTCGTCCGGCGCATTGTCGCACGGGTGATCGGCAATGGGGCCGCAAAGACCCGGCAAATCGGTAAAGGGCAAATATGGCAGGTGGGTGTCATGGACGCTCTGACGCTCCATCTCATCACATCTTGTATTTCGCCCCAACTGATATATCGGCATTAGCTACCCTGCGACAGCGCAAACAAAAAGAGCCGCTACCCGGGTGGATAGCGGCTCCAAAGCTCAACTATATGAGCATCGCGCAAGCGCGATTAGGCCTTGAGGGCCTCCTCGACGGCGACAGCGCAGGCGACGGTGGCACCGACCATGGGGTTGTTGCCCATGCCGATGAGACCCATCATGTCGACGTGCGCAGGCACGGAGGAAGAACCGGCGAACTGGGCGTCGGAGTGCATGCGGCCCATGGTGTCGGTCATGCCGTAAGAGGCAGGGCCGGCGCCCATGTTGTCCGGGTGCAGGGTACGGCCAGTGCCGCCACCAGAAGCGACGGAGAAGTACTTCTTGCCAGCCTCGATGCGCTCCTTCTTGTAGGTGCCAGCGACGGGGTGCTGGAAGCGCGTGGGGTTGGTGGAGTTACCGGTGATCGAGATGTCGACGTTCTCGTGCCACATGATGGCAACGCCCTCGCGGACGTCGTCGGCGCCGTAGCAGTTGACGGCGGCGCGGGGACCATCGGAGTAGGGGATGGTCTCGACGACCTTGAGCTCGCCCGTGAAGTAGTCGAACTGGGTCTTCACGTAGGTGAAGCCGTTGATGCGGGCGATGATCTGAGCAGCGTCCTTGCCCAGACCGTTGAGGATGACGCGCAGCGGCTTCTTGCGAGCCTTGTTGGCGTTCAGAGCCAGGCCGATAGCACCCTCAGCGGCAGCGAAGGACTCGTGACCGGCCAGGAAGGCGAAGCACTCGGTGTCGTCGGAGAGCAGCATAGCGCCCAGGTTGCCGTGGCCCAGACCGACCTTGCGGTCCTCGGCGACGGAGCCGGGAACGGTGAAGGCCTGGATGCCCTCGCCGATGATGGCAGCAGCCTCAGAAGCGGACTTGGCGCCACGCTTGACAGCGAGGGCGCAGCCGAGGGTGTAGGCCCACTCGGCGTTCTGGAAGGCGATGGACTGGGTGTTGTTGACGATCTCACGCGGGTTGAAGCCCTTGTCGGTGCAGATCTGCAGAGCTTCCTCGAGGGAGGCGATGCCGTTGTCGGCGAGGCACTTGTTGATCTTGTCAGCGCGGCGCTCGTAACCTTCGAACGTAACAGTCATAGTTATTTCCCTCCCTTTCTACTCGTGAACCGGGAACACGCTGGCGACGGAGTGAGTCTCCTCGTCGGTGCGCGGGTCGATGTACTTGGCAGCGTTCTCCCACTGACCATAGTGGCCCATAGCGCCAGCGATGGCCTCCTCGGGGGTCTTGCCGGCCTTGACGGCGTCGGTGAACTTGCCGAGGTTCAGGAACTCGAACGCGATGATCTCGTTCTTGTCGTTGAGAGCCATGCGGGTGACGTAGCCCTGAGCGAGCTCGAGGTAACGAGCGCCCTTGGCCTTGGTGCCGAACATGGTGCCGACCTGAGAGCGAAGGCCCTTGCCGAGGTCGTCGAGGGAAGCGCCCACGGGCAGGCCGCCCTCGGAGAACGCGGTCTGGCTGCGGCCGTAAACGATCTGCAGGAAGATCTCGCGCATAGCAACGTTGATGGCGTCGCAGACGAGGTCGGTGTTGAGGGCCTCGAGGATGGTCTTACCGGGAAGGATCTCGGAAGCCATGGCGGCAGAGTGGGTCATGCCCGAGCAGCCGATGGTCTCAACGAGGGCCTCCTCGATGATGCCGTCCTTGACGTTCAGCGTGAGCTTGCAGGCGCCCTGCTGAGGTGCGCACCAACCCACACCGTGCGTAAGACCGGAGATGTCGGAAATCTCCTTAGCCTGGACCCACTTGCCCTCCTCGGGGATGGGTGCGGGGCCGTGGTATGCACCCTTGGCAACGGGGCACATGTTCTCCACTTCCTGTGAGTACTGCATGCCTCTCCTCTCTATCGTGTTGGCGTCCCGTCTGGGGGTCGTGGCTGGCGATTGCCGGGCGACCCTTCGAAAGGGACATGACATGCAGCCCCTATAATACCGCGAAATGCACGGAATATTCGGCGAACGGCTCAGTTTTCGTAGCGAGAAGTCCGGAAGTTTTACTTGAAACGGTTTAACTCTATGTTCTGTGGTCGTGAACTTCCGTAGAGGGGGTCCGTCTTGGGCAAGCTTTTGGTCGGCTCTTGTAAGTGTTGCAGGGGTTGACCTGTTGCAACGGTGCCGTTCGCCGCCTGTTTACTGCCTTTGGCCGCGCGAGTGTATTGTTTTGCGTGAATGTTTTGATGGCACGCTTCAATCGTGCTGTATTGGATGGCAAGCAGATCCCGGCGAAGGGAGCGCCATGCAGCGCGTTTGGAGAACGGTTACCGGCTTTTACCATGTCTGTGCTCGCGGTGCGGGCAAGCAGCTCATCTTTGAGGGCGATGAAGACCGGTGGGAGTTTTTGGAGCTGATGCGCGAGTGCTGCCGCGAGGAGGGTGTGACGGTTATCGCCTGGTGCCTTATGGGCAATCACGTGCATTTGGTGCTTGCAGATTACGAGGACAGGATGAGCGCGGCGATGCACCGACTGCTTTTGACGTACGCGCGGCGGTTCAATAAACGCACGAGGCGCACAGGCCATCTGTTCCAGAACCGTTTTGACCGGCGCTCGCTCGATACCGACTGGCAGGTGATGGAGGCTATTCGCTCCGTACACGCTGATCCGCAGGAGGCGGGCATCAGCTTAATCGAGCGTTATCCCTGGAGCAGCTTTGCCGAGCATTTGCGCGCTTACGACGGTGACGCGGCTGATGTCGCGAGGGGATTTTCTGATCCTTCTTGCGTGCTTGAGCTTTTTGGTTCTGCCGAGGGCTTTATTGCCCATTCGCTTTCGACGCCCGACGGCGGCGAGCTAGCGCTGGGCGATATGAAAGAGACGGAGTGGGAACGCCACGCCTTTGCCGGCAAGTTGGCGAAGAGCCTCGGGGTTCCTCTCAACGGGATTAAAACTGCACCGCCGGCGCAGCGCGATACCGTTATTGTTGGATTGAACAATGCCGGCTTTACGGTGCGCCAGATTGAACGGTATACCGGGATTGGCAAAAGTACCGTCTCTCGTATCGTACGCGCCCGCGCGCGAACGGCGATGCGGGCTGGCGGAAACGTGATGTAGGGTCGCCTGTTCACCGCAGCTGGGGTCGTCCATACGCTGCAACCAGCGTTCAAAAGCTTGGTACGGTAACTGCACTTCTTAATATGCATAGAACAATCGCTATCTTGCATAAATAACAGCTCAGTCCGGGTTTGCCCGTGCCTACCCCCGTCTGCGCCGTGCAAAAAACGGAGTTTTCAGCATCGTGGTGCTGTCGGCACCGCCGCAATCTTGCAACATGCGGGCCCCGAAGCTATTGATCCCTGCCGTTGCGCCCTTGAAGCACGTGCCTGCGTCCCGTCAGACCGCGATGTCTGTTCTAAAACACAATATATATGCGCCTGGAGACGTTGATTAACGCTTCCGATGCGTATGCACACAGCTTTGCATGCTGAATACTCGCAAAAATGTACGCCGCACCCCATGGTACCCGTCTGCGGCAGGCGCGAAGCGAGTCGGAGCTTCGCAGAACGGGGCTTGGCGCATTGCTTGGCGGGCCCGGGGCCCTGCCGCAGGCCTTTGGTGCTGTGGATAACGCCCGTGTTCACGTCTGGCTGTGTGGCATATGTCAGACGGGGCGTCGGACGCGCGGACTTTGTGCGTTCGCGCTCATTAGGTAAAAACAGAGCCGCCCGTATCGGGCGGCTCGGCAATCAAAAACCTTGGATTCGGGGCATACGCTACTGGTTTGTTTGCCCCTCGAGCATGCCGTCGAGGGTACGCCAGGCGAGCTCGGCGCATTTGACGCGGGCGGGCATGTGCGAGATGTCCTGGAGCTGGGCGGCTTCGTCTAGGTCTTCCAGGTCCTCCTCGGAGAGCTTCTCGCCGCGGATCATAGCGAGGAAGAGCTCTGCCAGGCGGTGAGCTTCCTCGACGGTCTCGCCGGTGATGAGGTCGGCCATGATGTCGGCACTGGCCTGGCTGATGGCGCAGCCGTGGCCGGTAAAGGAGGCCTCCTCGATCACGCCGTTCTCGACACGTAGCTGCAAGGTGAGTTCGTCTCCGCAGCTGGGGTTAATGCCGTCGTGCTCGTGCGTGGGAGCATCCATCTCGTACTTATAGTCGGGGTGCGAGTTGTGCTCCATAAATGTGGTGGAGGTGTACAGATTACCCATTGAACGTGCTCCAAACGTGATGCAGGCCGGCGATGAACTTGTCGATGTCGGCCTTGTCGTTGTAGAAGGCCACGCTGGCGCGGCAGCAGGC
>URSP01000106.1:0-5527 GCA_900550515.1 uncultured Collinsella sp.
GAGCGCATCGCGTCCGCGCGCTCCAGCGAATCTTCCATGCCCCAGCCCATCAACACGCTCGACGCCCGCAGGCGCGAGCGCACGGGGTCGGCCGGCGCGCGCCCCGGCACATCAATCGCATCCTGCACCGCCAGCACCGTACGACCGCGGCGCAAAAACTGCGGGATAAGCCTCATGCACATCGAGATCATGAGCGCAATCACCGGTGCGGCATTACCCAGCAGCGCGAGCACCTTGTCGTATTCGAGCATCGACGCCGCGGCCTCAAACCACAGCACGCTCGCCACAAACAGTCCGCCCATGCACAGGCCATATACCATGCTCTCCAGATACACCGCGCGCATGCCAATACGGAACAGCTCCGTCGAGCCCGAGGCGCTAAACAGCGGATTGACCAGCGCGATAATCAAAATCACCGGCAACTGCCAGCGAAGCGCCCCCAACGTGCGCGCAGCACCGCGCGTCGCAAGCCCGTACGCCAGCCCGCCCGCAAGCGACAGCGCGATCAGCACCGGTTGCATCGAGAACATGGTGAGCCCCAGCGTCAGCACCATGTAGAGGGCCGGCACAGCCGGATGCGACATCGAGAATGCCGCGACGGGCTCGCCGCCAAACTCCTCTTGTATGTTGTCCACGGGCACCCCGTCCCCTCGCTCAAACGACAGCTCCGCAGCACCGCCAACGCCGCACGCAAGCAGCGCAAACGCCACACCAGCGACGCAAGCCTCAACCGCCGCAAACCAATCGTTACGCGCTCATCATATGCCTGCGGTATCATATTGCGCCGTGTATCGTTTCCAAACACACGTCTCTATAACGTAACAGGAGATCACATGGACGCAACCGCAATTATCCTCGCTGCCGGCGAGGGCACCCGCATGAAGTCGAACCACTGCAAGGTTTCGCACAAGATCCTGGGCAAGCCCATGGTCCAGTGGATCGTCGACGCCACCATCAAGGCCGGCTGCAGCCGCGTCGTGGTCGTCATCGGCAGCCACGCCGACGAGATGCGCGCCCTGATCGACGGCGCCTACGCCAACAGCGCCACCAAGGTCGAGTGCGTCGAGCAGACCGAGCGCCTGGGCACCGGCCACGCTGTAAAGGTCGCGCTCGAGGCCTGCGGCATCGCCGAGGGCCCGGTCGTCGTGCTCAACGGCGACCTGCCGCTCATCACCGCCGACACCGTCGCCAAGTTCGCGCAGACCGTCGCTACCGGCGAGCTCGCCTGCACCGTCATGACCATGACCCCGCCTGACCCCTTCGGCTACGGCCGCATCAAGCTGGGCGCCGACGGCCAGATCGAGCGCATCATCGAACAGAAAGACTGCACGCCCGAGCAGGCTGCCACGCTGTTGGAGTGCAACGCCGGCTGCTACGCCTTTGACGGCGCGCAGCTCGCCGCCCACATTAACGAGATCGGCAACGACAACGCGCAATCCGAGTACTACCTGCCCGACATGCTCGAGATCCTCAAAGGCCATGGTCAGGCAGTCTCCATCTTCCACTGCGACGACTACCGCGACGGCCTGGGTGTCAACAGCCGTATCCAGCTCGCGCAGCTCACCGCCATTGCGCGCGACCGCATCAACGAGCACTGGATGGCCGAGGGCGTCACGTTCATCGATCCAACGCAGGCCTGGATCGGCCCCGATGCCGTCATCGGCCGCGACACCGTCGTGTGGCCGCAGACGCACCTGATCGGCCACGTCACCGTGGGCGAGGAGTGCCAGCTCGGCCCCAACAGCCGCCTCACCGACACCACCGTCGGCAGCGGCTGCATCATCGATGAGACCATCGCCATCGAGGCCGTCATCGAGAACGGCGTCGACTGCGGCCCGCGCGCCTACCTGCGCCCGGGCACCCACATGCTCGACGGCTCCAAGGCCGGCACGCACGTGGAAATCAAGAAGTCCACGATCGGCGAGGGCTCCAAGGTGCCGCACCTGTCCTACATCGGCGACGCCACCATGGGCTCCGGCGTCAACGTGGGCGCGGGCTCCATCACCTGCAACTACGATGGCGTGCACAAGCACAAGACCGTCATCGGCAAGGACGCCTTCATCGGCTCCGACACCATGATGGTCGCGCCCGCTCAAATCGGCGACGGCGCGCTCGTGGCCGCCGGCTCCGTCATCACCGAGCCGGTCCCGGCTGACGCACTCGGTCTGGGCCGTGCCCGTCAGGTAAATATTGAGGGCTGGGCCGCCGATTATCGCCGCCGTCTGCACGAGGACGACGAGGTATAACGTTTTACCAAGCATCTAAGGAGCTGTTCCCATGGGGACGGCTCCTTTTTCTATGCTGACCTGCGTGGCCGGATGAGTGGTCGGTTCGTGTCCGTTGACGGTAAAGACGTTATCAAGACTCGATAAACCCCGCCGCGCGGTTACAATGCAACAAGGCATCTATATGGCATTCGATATAAAGGAGAAGGGTAATGCCGATTAATGATCCCGAGAAGTCGGAGAATATGCGCAAGTCCATCCGCGTGTATTCCGGTTCCTCCAACCGTCCCCTCGCTCAGAAGATCGCTGAGTACCTTGGGGTCGAGCTTTCGGGCCTTACGCTAAAGCAGTTCGCCAATGGTGAGATTTACGCCCGCTACGACGAGACCGTCCGCGGCGCCGACGTCTTCCTGATTCAGTCCGTGGCCGGCGGCAACGTCAACGACATGCTCATGGAGCTGCTCATCGCCACCGACGCTGCCAAGCGCGCATCCGCCCGCTCCATCACCGCCGTTATCACCCACTACGGCTATGCCCGCCAGGACCGCAAGGCCGGCCCGCGCGAGCCCATCACCGCCCGCCTCGTCGCCAACCTGCTCGAGCGCGCCGGCGTCAACCGCATCATCACCCTCGACCTGCACCAGGGTCAGATCCAGGGCTTCTTCGATATCCCGGTTAACCACCTGTCCGCGCTGCCGCTGTTTGGCCAGTACTACAACGACATGCACTTCGACACCGACAACCTGGTTGTCGTCTCCCCCGACGTGGGTCGCGCCAAGGCCGCCAAGAAGCTGTCCGACATGCTCGGCTGCGACCTGGCCATCGCCCACAAGGGCCGTCCGCGCCACAACGCCGCCGAGGTCATGGGCATCATCGGTGACATCAAGGGCAAGACCTGCATCATCAACGACGACATGATCGACACCGCTGGCACCCTGTGCGCCAACGTCAAGGAGCTCAAGGCTATGGGCGCTGGCGACATCTACGTCTGCGCCACCCACGGCATCTTCTCCGGTCCGGCCATCGAGCGTCTGAACGACGCCCCGATCGTCGAGTGCCTCGTCACCGATGCCATTCCCGTCGAGGTCGGCGGCAAGATCAAGACCATCTCGGTCGCCGAGGAGTTCGCTCAGGCCATCTCCGCCGTTTACCACGAGGAGCCTGTCTCCACGCTCGTCGGCGGCGACTTCGCGCTGTAGCCCGCCGCGCATCGCATCATCTTTGATGCTTTTAAAGGGTCGGAAGCTCGCTTCCGGCCCTTTTTCTATCCCTCGCCAACCTTCCCTGGACAATTGGTTCAGATACGTATTTTTTAAAGCTCCAAAGGACCGTTCGGAGCCTTCTGAGCTCCCCGGCGGATGCCATGCCGCCCAAAGCTCATCGTTTTCGAGTACAACCGCCGCATATTTACCCTCAAATCACCCTCGAAGGCCCTTAGAAACGCCTCGAATGCCCGTCGCCTTATACGTATCTGAACTAACTGTCCAGTAGCTATCGTCAACCTTCGCGGCAGAGCTCAATTTCCTGCAATCCCCTCAACCGATTCCATCGATTTCATAACACCCAGCCGTTCATGGCGCACAGCGCCCCGCTGAGCGAAAAGAACGGTATGGCGGTCGCATTCTGCCGCCAACTTAGTACGTTATAGCCATGACGACCGTGATTTCACATTTCTCCGCCCTCCGCGCAATTCGTCGCGCACGACGGGCGTACTCTGCCCTACCCTGGGACTCCGTTGATAGTGAACAGCAAGCACAGGCCTTGGCTAGCTGCATTCCCAATAATGACGCGATAGACTTTGACGCACTTTCGATACTCGATGCCTGGGATGAAGATGATTCCGAACTACTCGATCTTCTCGTTTCAAACGAAGACAACAGACGCCCCGACAAGCGACTTCTTCAGCATATTCTCTCCGCTCCGCTTCCTGAAGGTGCAATTATGCACGTCGAGGCCGACATCTACGCAACGTCTCCTGCCGTGACAGCCATGCTTTGTTCCAAAAATGAATCAGTCGCCAAAACCTTGATGCTTCTCATGGAACTGCTCGGAACCTACTCCCTTCCTCCCGGGGCAACATACCCCATTGCCCATGACGACATCTGGCCCAAGGGCGATGGCTGCGCAGCGACGGGCGATCTTGATTGCTTGGGCAACCAGTCGGTGGTCGAGCAACAGAACGAAACCCGCTATGAACAGGCACACTACAAATGCGAGCCCGCCACAACTATCGAAGAGCTTGAGGTGGTTGCACGCTTCGCCAAAAGTAGCTCATACACATCGTTTCGCACGGCAGTCAAACTTGCCCGACCCGGATCTGCATCCCCAGCCGAATCCCTAATGTTAGCCGTTCTCGGAGCGCCCATGCGCTTTGGCGGATTCGGATGTTGCAGCCTGCCCATGGGAGGCCTGCTACTCAACTATCGAATCGACTTCGACACTCTTGCGGTTAACATGTCCTCCGGCATCCCTTACGCCATCTGCGACCTATATTGCCCGGCCGCCGGAGTCGACAACGAATACAACGGAATTGGGCATGAGCTTCAAAACGCTCGCATCCACGATGGCAATCGAAATAATGGCCTCAAGGCAATGGGCATCCACGTCCTGGTTATCAATCGCGACCAAATGAAAGACCTTGTTGCACTCGAAGCCTTCGCCCAAACGATGCATCGACTCGCGGGAGTCCGATTCCGATACCGTATCAAGGGCCATCGCAAGCGTCAGGCCGCTTGGCTCAACGCTCTGCGGGCCGGAATCGGCCTTGCACCGGTCTAAACGGCGAATCACCCGTGCGCCGTCAAACAGGGATGGACAGTTAGTTCAAATACGTATAAATGGACACATTGAATTAGGCTGTTTTGCAGTTATCTCTATACCATTCGCCCTATTTGAAGGCAGGATAGACTTCAAAACAGCGCCATATGGACTAACTAAAGCTCCAAAACAACGTTTCAGTATTGAATTGAGCACTTCGAGTCCTCGGAACTTATACGTATCTGAACTAACTGTCCACCTTGGATTTCGACGGCTGTCCAAACGCCCCCAAACAACCTCAATTGCCCTCCATTTGACAGCGGCAACAGGGTCGCTCACCATAGCAGGCGACAAATCAACGAAAGGATGAACATGGCAGCTGCACAGCCGCTTAAGATTCGCATGGTTGCCGGACTTGGCAACCCTGGCGATGAGTATGCCGAGACCCGCCACAACGCCGGTTTTAAGGCGATCGACGAGCTGGCCCGTCAGGCCGGCGTCACGTACTGGAAAAACCAAGCAGGCGCCGAGGTCGCGCTCATCAA
>URSP01000107.1:0-5446 GCA_900550515.1 uncultured Collinsella sp.
ACGAGATCTAGTACGGTCTCGTGGGCTCGGAGATGTGTATAAGAGACAGGGGAGACGGTCCGCGCCAGCCCGGCGATCCCGAGCGCTATCCCGTGGGTGCGGTGACCCGCCGCCTGCTGGGCTATGTCCGTCCGCACCGCGTCTCGTTTGCGGCATCGTTTTTGAGTGCCGCCGTCTCGGTGATTCTGCAGCTCTACACGCCCATTCTCATTGGCGAGGGCATCGACCTTATCGTCGCCGCCGGGCAGGTGGACTTCGATGCGCTGCTGCCGCTCGTTACCAAGCTCGCGATTGTCGTCGTAGGTGCTGCGGCCTTCCAGTGGCTGCAGGGCTATTGCGTCAACCGCCTGTCCTACGAAACGGTGCGCGACATGCGCGTGGAGGCGAGCGATAAGCTCAGCCGCATGCCGCTCAGCTTTATCGACAGCCATGCCCACGGCGACCTTATGAGCCGCGTGGTCAACGACGTCGACCAGGTGGGCGACGGTCTGCTGCAGGGCTTCACGCAGCTCTTCACCGGTGTTATTACCATCGTTGGCACGCTCGCGTTTATGCTTTCCATCAACCTGACCATGACGCTCGTGGTGGTGCTCGTCACGCCGCTCTCCATCTTTGCGGCCAGCGCCATCGCCAAGCTTTCCAACAAAAGCTTTACGGCGCAGCAGTGTATTCAGGGTCAGCTTGGCGGCCATATCGAGGAGTACGTGGGCGAGCAGAAGCTTGTCGACGCCTTTGCCTATGGCTCGAACGCTCAGCAACGCTTCGATGCCCTCAATGCCGAGCTCTACACCGCGGGCGAGCGCGCGCAGTTTATGGGTTCGCTCTCCAACCCCGGTACGCGTTTTATCAATAACATCATCTATGCCGTGGTCGCTGTGATCGGCTGCGTGGGCGTTATCACGGGCGTGCCCGCGGCGCTTACGGTGGGCGGCGTTCAGATCTTTCTATCCTATGCCAACCAGTACACCAAGCCGTTTAACGAGGTCACCAACGTCATTACGCAGATCCAGACGGCGTATGCCTCGGCGCGCCGCATGTTTGCGCTGCTCGATGCGCGCGAGCAGGAGCCCGACGCGGCGGATGCCGTGGAACTTGCCGTCCCGCAGGGCGAGGTGACCTTTGAGCATGTGGACTTTAGCTACGTGCCCGACCGCAAACTGCTGCAGGATATCTGCATCGAGGCTAAGCCCGGCATGCGCTTTGCCCTCGTTGGCCCCACGGGCTGCGGCAAGACGACGCTCATCAACCTGCTGCTGCGCTTTTACGATATCGATGCCGGACGCATCATGGTCGATGGCAGGTCTTCGCGTGACTACACGCGCGCAAGCCTTCGCCGTGCCTTTGGCATGGTGCTGCAGGACACTTGGCTGTTCGAGGGCACGGTGGCGGAAAACATCGCCTACGGCTGTCCCGACGCCACACGCGAGCAGGTTATCGAGGCTGCCAAGCGCGCGCATGCGCACAAGTTTATCGTGCAGCTGCCAGGCGGCTACGATACAGTCATCGGCGAGGACGGCGGCACGTTTAGCCAGGGTCAAAAACAGCTGCTGTGCATCGCGCGCGTCATGCTCACCGACCCGGCGATTCTGCTGCTGGACGAGGCGACTTCGAGCATCGATACCCGCACCGAGCTGCAGGTGCAGGCGGCATTCGACGAGCTCATGGCCGGTCGCACAAGCTTTGTCGTGGCGCACCGCCTGTCGACGATCCGCAACGCCGACTGCATTCTGGTGATGCGCGACGGGCAGATTATCGAGCGCGGCACGCACGACGAGCTGCTAGCGGCAGGCGGCTTCTATGCCGAGCTTTACCGCAGCCAGTTTGCCCAGTGAGCAAGCCCGTGGGGCAAATTAATCAATCGACAGACGGTGGTTTACATCTGTCACGTTAGTACTAAGATATTCATCTAATAAATTGCATTAGTGGCTTTAGTTTTGGGGGAAACGAGGCAACGTGACTATGACGTGCTCTTTGGTGGTTAACAGCAAGAGCGGTAATACCAGGATGGTTTCGGGCGCGATCAAGCGCGCTCTGCAGGCTGCGGGCGTTGAGTTTGTCCATGCCGCGGCGTTGAGCGACGATGCGGATGCAGATCAGGTTGCGCTCGAGGCGCAGGGTGCTTGCGTTGCCGATACGGTGCTCGTTGGCTTTTGGTGCGACAAGGGCGCATGCACGCCTTCGGTCGCGGCGTTGCTCTCCGCCTTGCACGGCAAGCGCGTCTTTCTGTTTGGCACCTGCGGTTTTGGTGCAGATCAGAGCTATTACCAGCAGATTATCGATCGTGTGACCTCCAATTTGGCCGATGATGCCGAGCTGGTGGGCTGGGCAATGTGCCAGGGCAAGATGGGCCCCGCGGTCAAACAGCGCTATGAGGCAATGCTCGAACAAGATCCCGACAACGCCCGATTTAAGATGCTGCTCGACAACTGGGTTGCCGCGAAGGACCATCCCACCAAGGAAGATATGGATAACATGGCGGCGGCGGCCAAGAAGGCCGTGCTGGGAGAGTAGCTTGCTGCTCGTGGTGTCGAGCGCTCCATAGTACAAGTGTGAAAGCCTCGAAATTCTCGAGGCTTTTTCTTGGCACAAGGTTGCGTCGTGGCAAAATGAACATTGTTCATATTGGAGGTGAGGGCATGAATAACACAGCGACGTCTAAGGAGGAAATCCTGAAGACGAGCCGTAAGCTCATCCAGGAAAACGGTTGGACCGGCGTCAACATTCGCTCGGTTGCCGCGGCATGCGGCGTGTCGGTCGGATGCATCTACAACTACTTTGATTCTAAGACAGCGCTCGTGGGCGCGACCGTGGCAAGCGTGTGGGGCGACATTTTCCATCACCCCGATGACGAGGCCGTCTTGGAAGACACGCTCTCCTGCATCCGCTGGATGTATCGCCAGATGGAGTACGGCTGCCAAACGTATCCGGGCTTCTTTACGCATTACTCGCTGAGTTTTATGCAGCAAGACACTGCGGATGGCAAGCGCCGCATGCATCATGCCTGGCAGCATATCCTCGATCAGCTTTGTATGGTGCTCAGGCGCGACCCTCGGGTGCGCCCGGATGCCTTTACCGATCAGTTTTCAGTCGAGCAATTTGCCGAGGTCCTGTTCTCGCTCATGCTCTCTGCCGTGATCCGGCAAGATTTTGATCCGAGTGCCGTGCTCGAGATCACGCGTCGAACCCTCTACTAACGGTCCCCGCGCAAGGCGGGGATTTTTACGGTAAGAAAGTGAACAGCGTTCACGTTAAGGAGATAGTGCTGGGCACTCGGTGCGCATGTAACGCCTGCCCGTTGGCGGAATATAAGGTTCCCTGTTCGAACAGTCCTGCTCGCACGGAGAGCACATTAAGTGCTCTCCGGCTCGTGCGGAACTCGCGATGAACCTTATATTCCGCCGCCGGGCAGGCGCCACGTTGCAGAGCCTAGGCCTAGCAAGAGGGCTGATAGCTCCATGCCCGGATGTAGGCACGGTGGGACGGGCTTTCCGGATGGGCGGAATTTCGGAAAGCCCGTCCCGGAATTTGGCTATGGAATGGGATGCACTTTCCGGTTGAGGGGCTCAGCGGAAAATGCATCCCAGTATTCGGCTGAGAAACGGGACACGGTTTCCGGTTGAGGGCCTGGGCGGAAAATGCGACCCGGAATTTGCAATCGAAGCGGGATGCGGTTTCCCAACGGGGCCACAGCCGGAAACCGCATCCCACTCCGGACCTGAAGATCGGGACACGCCTTCCAGAAGGTATGGGCTGCGAACTACATTGGGCTGCCTTAAACCCGCAAGGGAGGGTTAAAAATAAATGAGACATAGGGCAGCATGTTTTAATGTTGGGGGGGGGGCGCATTCTTTTAGATATTCAAAAAACAGACCCCCTATGAAGAAGATGCGTAGGGGGTTAGTAGTAGATATTGGATATGGCAGTCCGGTATGGGGATAAATGACCACTTACGCCAAAATAAGTAGCATTTAGCGACAAAACATTGAAAAATGTGTAGCACATCGCTATGTTTTTCTTACGAAAAGATTCCAAATTGGCTTATTTCGGACTCGCTATTCAAGCGCCTTGCGGTTTCTGCTGAAACTTGCTGACCCTTGGATTGGTCGAATTAAGGCCTCGATGGGGATGAATTAATTATTATGGCGGCGCGCGGACTCAAACGATTTATTGCGCTTCTTAGCAGCATGGCGCTCGCGCTTGTCATAGCCCTTGCCGTTGTTTCTTTTGCTCCCCGCGCATTTGGATACACGCCTTTTGCAGTGCTTTCGGGCTCTATGGAGCCCGAGCTTCCCGTCGGCTCCATGGTGTTTGTTCGCCAGGTTGATCCAACGGATATTGCCGTGGGCGACAATGCAACTTTTTACCGATCCGACGGCGCCGTAGTGACGCACCAGGTGTACGAGGTCGACCCTGTGGCGCAGACGATCAGCACGCAGGGAATCGCAAACAAAAATGCAGATGGAACCATCATGCACGACGCCGAGCAGACGCCTTTTTCGCGCGTGATCGGTGTCGTTTCTTTTTGTGTCCCTTACCTGGGCTTCGTTAACGCATATTGCACGACGATGCCCGGTTTGCTTGTTGTGGTGGCCGTTCTGGCGCTGCTGGCCGCGGCGTCGATTGTGCTCGATCGGATGGTTCCCGACGAGCCTGCGGACAAGCATGCCCGCGCGCATGCGAGGGGGCGGCGTCCATAGCGGCAGGGGAGAGGTGTCGGCAACGGCAATGGCCGTTGCCGGGGAAAACGATTCTCGAAAGGAAGAGAACGATGGAGAACAAGAGGAAAAAGCGCTACGGCATAGTTGCCGCCTTGCTGTTGCTGGTACTGGCTGCCGGCGTGGGCACCTACGCCTGGCTGACGGCGCAGTCGAGCCTGACCAACAACTTCACCACTGCGGGCATCAACAAGCCCACTACCGATCCCGACCATCCGAATCAGCCGCTTCCGGATGATAACACTAAGGTCAACGGCAACCTGACCGAGACCAAATGGGTTAAGGACTCTAAGCTCGCCCCTGGCGTGTCTGTACCCAAGAATCCTAATGTCGGTATCGGCAAGGGATCCGAGGATGCATATGTGTACGTTTTCGTGAACAACAAGACGGCGTCTGCCGGGACCGCTGATTCCAAGACGACTTACTTCACCATTAACTCTGGCTGGAAGGCCGTTGATGCGATCTCCGTTGAGGGCGAGCCGACTCATTATCTCGGTGGCCTTTTCGTTTATGTTGGCGAAGGAACCGAGGCTACCCCGCTTATTGCCAGCAAGACTGAGGATAAGTGGACTGGCGAGCTGTTCAGCCAGGTGACTACTCCCAAGGACACCGAGCAAAAGGATTTCGCCAATCCTGCCACGATGGATGTCAACTGCTTCATTTACGCAGCAGACAATACCGCTGAGGCTGTCTCTTATACACATCTGACGCTGCCGACGACTCCTTACGTG
>URSP01000108.1:0-5405 GCA_900550515.1 uncultured Collinsella sp.
CGAACGATTGTTCGATGGATTTCGTGTTGGGTGGAATCGTCTGTGGGCTGGGCTATGCTACCTTGACTATCTATATGACTTAAACGCAGCAAAGGAGCACCGAGAGAGCGAGTATGGCAAAAAACACCGCAAACTATGGTAACGACAGTATCCGCCAGCTCAAGGACGAGGAGCGCGTACGCCTGCGCCCCGCCGTCATCTTTGGCTCGGACGGACTCGACGGCTGCGCGCATGCCGCCTTCGAGATCCTGTCCAACGCCGTTGACGAGGCGCGCCAGGGCTACGGCAAGCTCATCACCCTTACCGCCTTTCGCGATGGCTCCATTCAGGTAGAGGACAACGGCCGCGGCTGCCCGCTCGACTGGAACCCCTCCGAGAAGCGCTTTAACTGGGAACTCGTCTTTTGCGAGCTCTACGCAGGTGGCAAATACAACAACAACCAGGGCGGCGACTACGACTTCTCGCTCGGTACCAACGGCCTGGGCTCCTGCGCGACTCAGTACGCCTCCGAATACATGGACGTTACCGTCTGGCGTGACGGTAACAAGTACTCCCTGCACTTTAAGAAGGGCAAGGTCGTCGGTGCCAAAAAGAAGGCACTCGAGATTGAGCCCAGCGACGAGAACCGCACCGGCACCACCATCAAGTGGCGCCCCGATCTTGAGGTCTTTACCTCGATCAGCATTCCCCACGACTGGTATCGCGAGACCATGCGCCGCCAGGCCGTGGTCAACGCCAACGTGACCTTCCGCCTGCGCATTGAGGGCGACGATGGCGAGTTTACCGAAGAGGATTTTTGCTATCCCAAGGGCATCGAGGACTACGTGCTCGAGAAGGTCGGTACCGACTACCTCACCGAGCCCTTCTTTATCGAGGCCGACCGTCGCGGTCGCGATCGCGAGGACCTGCCCGACTACAATGTAAAGATCACCGCGTGCATGTGCTTCTCGCGCACCTTCATGATGCAGGAGTACTACCACAACTCATCATGGCTCGAGAACGGCGGCTCACCCGAGAAGGCGGCTCGTAGCGCTCTGACCAGCGCCATCGATGCTTACATTAAGCAACAGGGCAAATACAACAAAAACGAGAGCGGCATTAAGTGGCAAGACGTCCAGGACTGCCTAGTGCTAGTGACCAACTGCTTCTCCACCCAGACGTCCTACGAGAACCAGACTAAGAAGGCCATCAATAACCGCTTTATCCAGCAGGCCATGACGGCCTTCTTTAAGGAACGCCTCTCGACCTACCTGATCGAGAACAAAGACGCCGCCAACAAGATCATGGAGCAGGTGCTCATCAACAAGCGCTCGCGCGAGAACGCCGAGAAGACGCGCCAGAGCATCAAGACCAACCTGCAGCAGAAGACCGACATGGCCAACCGCGTGCAGAAGTTCATCGACTGCCGCTCCAAGGACAAGAGCCGCCGCGAGATCTACATCGTAGAGGGCGACTCGGCAGCAGGCGCCATTCGCACCTCGCGCGATGCCGAGTTCCAAGGCGTTATGCCCGTCCGCGGTAAGATCCTCAACTGCCTGAAAGAGGACTACCCGCGCATCTTTAAGTCCGACATCATCATGGACCTCATGCGCGTACTGGGCTGCGGTGTGGAGATCAAGGACAAGCGCATCAAGAACCTGGGCGCCTTTGACCTGGACAACCTCAACTGGAACAAGGTCATCATCTGTACGGACGCCGACGTCGACGGTTACCACATCCGCACGCTCGTGCTCACCATGCTCTACCGCCTGGTGCCCACGCTTATCGACGAGGGCTACGTCTATATCGCCGAGTCGCCGCTCTACGAGATCAACTGCAAAGAGAAGACCTACTTTGCCTACACCGAGCTCGAGAAGAACGGCATCCTTAAGGAGATCGGCGACCAAAAGTGCTCCATCAACCGCTCCAAGGGTCTTGGTGAGAACGATCCGGACATGATGTGGCTCACCACCATGAACCCCGAGACGCGTCGCCTGATCAAGGTGGAGCCCGAGGACGTCGCCAAGATGGAAACTATGTTCAACCTTTTGCTGGGCAACGACGAGGCAGGCCGCAAGCGCCATATCTCCGAGCACGGCAAGGAATACCTGGACCAGCTGGACCTGCAGTAGCAGTAAATCGATAACGACGGCCCATAAGAAGTTCAAGAGGATATCGTGGCAAAGAAGAAGACGAAGAACCAGCCAAAGAAAAAGCAGGTTAACGCCGAGAACGTCATCGGCCTGCACTCCGAGGTCACCGACCAGCCGATCACGCAGACGCTCGAGGTCAACTACATGCCCTACGCCATGAGCGTCAACGTCTCGCGTGCGTTCCCCGAGATCGACGGCTTTAAGCCCTCGCACCGCAAGCTGCTCTACACCATGTACAAGATGGGTCTGCTCAAGGGCGAGCGCCAGAAGAGCGCCAACATCGTGGGCCAGACCATGAAGCTCAACCCGCACGGCGATGCCGCGATCTACGAGACGATGGTGCGTCTGGCAACCGGCAACGAGGCACTTCTTGCCCCCTTCGTGGAGTCGAAGGGCAACTTTGGCAAGTACTATTCGGGCGACCTGAGCTACGCCGCCTCACGTTATACCGAGGCCAAGCTCTCCCCCATCAGCGCCGAGATCTTCAAGGATATCGACAAGGACCCGGTCGACTTCGTCGACAGCTACGACGGCGCTATGAAGGAGCCGCGCCTGCTGCCCACCACGTTCCCCAATATCCTCGTCTCGGCCAACAAGGGCATCGGCGTCGCCATGGCGTCCGACATCTGCGGCTTCAACCTCAACGAGGTCTGCACCGCCACGATGCACTACCTGCAGGATCCCGACTGCGACCTGCTCGAGTACATGCCCATGCCCGACTTCTCGACCGGCGGTGAAATTATCTACCGCCGCGAGGAGATGGAAAAGATCATCGAGACCGGCCTTGGCAGCTTCCAGATCCGCTCCCGCTGGCGCTGGATTCCCGAAGAGCGCATCATCGAGGTCTACGAGATCCCCTACACCACCAAGACCGATGTCATCATCGAGCGCATCGTCAAGCTCTCCAAAGAGGGCAAGGTCAAGGAGATCGCCGATATCCGCGACGAGACCGACCTCTCGGGTCTGCGCATCGCCATCGATCTTAAGCGCGGTGTCGACCCCGACAAACTCATGGCCAAGCTCTATCGCTCGACCACGCTGCAGGATTCGTTCTCGTGCAACTTCAACGTGCTCGTCGACGGCTATCCCCGTGTTATGGGCGTGCGCCAGATTCTGCACGAGTGGGTCAAATGGCGTATTGAGTCCACGCGTCGCCGCATTAACTTTGACCTGGGCAAAAAGTCCGAGCGCCTGCACCTGCTGCACGGCCTCGAGGCAATCTTGCTCGACATCGACAAGGCCATCGCCATCATCCGCGGCACCAAGCTCGAGGCCGAGGTCGTGCCCAACCTTATGAAGGGTTTCGACATCGACGAGACCCAGGCCGAGTTTGTTGCCGAACTCAAGCTCCGCAACATCAACGAGGAGTACATCCTCAACCGCACCAAGGACATCGCTAAGCTCGAGGGTGAGATTGCCGAGCTTGAGGAGATCCTCTCCAGCGAGGAGAACATCAAGAAGGTCATCAGCGACGAGCTGGCCGCGGTCAACAAGAAATACGTGATGCCGCGCCGCACGGGCAGGATCGAGCCCCATGAGGTTATCGAGGTAAGCTTGGAGCCCGAGGTCGAGGAGTACCCGGTCACCATCATGCTCTCGCGCGACGGCTACCTTAAGAAGATGACGGACCGCGTGCTCAAGAAGGCGACCACGCTCAAGTACAAGGACGGCGACAAACCCTTTATCGAGTTCCCGTCCTCCAACACCCACGAGCTGCTGGTCTTTACCAACAAGAGCCAGGTGTACAAGTGCAAGGTTGCGGCGTTTGAGGACACCAAGTCGGCCCAGCTGGGCTCGTACCTGCCGACCGATCTTGAGATGGAACCCGACGAGAGCGTCATCTGGGTCATCGACCCCGAGGACTACAAGGCCGACGTGTTGTTCGTCTTTGAGAACGGCCGCGTGGTGCGCGTCGCGCTTTCTGGATACGTCACCAAGACCAACCGCAAACGCCTTAAGAACGCCATCTACGGCGGCAGCAAACTGCTGTATGCCCAAGTGCTCAAGGACGATCGCGACATCGCGCTGGTCTCGAGCGACTACCGCCTGATGAACTTCAACACGTCGCTGCTCAAGACCAAGACGACCACCAACACGCAGGGCGTCCAGGCCTTTACGGCCAAGAAGGGCCGCTCGGTCACCACCGTCGGCACGACCGAGGAAATCCTTGGCGCCGGCGTCTCGGCCGAAAAGTTCACCGCGCAGAGCCTCCCCTCAGCCGGTGCCCTCATGAAGGAAAACGACATGCCGAGTTTGTTTGACTAAAACAACGGCAGTCAAACCGTCATGGTTTTACAAAGCAGCGGGGCCCGGAGCGCAGCAATATCGCGCTCCGGGCCCCGCTCGCTGCAACGTAGTCGGAATAATAGGAATCCCCGTTTTTCACTCCTGCAATCCCACGGCACAAGACATGTTAAGCCGTTAGCAAAACTTGCAAAATTTAGCAAAAGTTGCAAAAGTTAGCAAAACCTGCAAAGGGGCCACCATGGATTGCAGCAAACGTCTCCGCCATGCCCGGCATGCTCGAAGATATTATCGAGCGAACCAAAGAAGCCGCAGATAGCTACCTCTCACAGCCTCACGCGCGCATAAACGGCGTTCAAATTGGTCCAGTGGGCATCGATTGGACATATGTTCAAGAAGCCCAGGGTAACTGGCGCACGTGCATGAATGGCATCTTCAGGCAACTCGAGAAGCATGGCATCAGGCTTCTCTCGAAACGACCTATCGAGAGCTTTCCGATAAAGACATTGAGTTTTTGCTCGCGATGCTGCCCGATTCTGGCCCCAGCAGGGTCTCGGAGATAGCCAAACGCATGGGCGTCGCCAGCAACTACACAAGCCAATACAAACGCCGCCTCCTGGAGGACGGCGTCATTGGAGAGCGCGGGCGTGGTCTCGTTGGCTTTGACATTCCCGCGTTCAGGGAATTCTTGAACGAGAAGGCGTTTTAGCACACCGGAATTGTCCACGGGAGCATCAACGCATGGCAATCAGTAATCCTCTTGGCAAGGGAAGTAGGCTTTCCGCCAACGCTGATTGCCATGCGCCCCTCTTGTCCTTAGGCGAACTTGAGAGCGAGCTCTCGCACCCCTTCCAACTTGGGCGAGGATGCCATGCTGTCGCGCTCGGTCATACCGCTGATGGTGACAATACCCTGGTCCTCCCACTTGCAGTACGCGCAGGTTGACTTGTACATAGCGATCGCCGCATCATAGACGCCCTCGCTGTGGCTATCGAGCAAAAGGGCCGTCTTGGTGAACGGGAAGCCCGT
>URSP01000109.1:0-5331 GCA_900550515.1 uncultured Collinsella sp.
TGACACGGAAGAGGTCAGAAGTTCAAATCTTCTAACGCCCACCAAATGTTCGCAGCTCAGAGGCTATGTCCTCTGGGCTGTTTTGTTTTATGTCGCCAAATCCGCTGGCTGCTCCAACCGCCCAAGCAACCACCCTGCCCATGCACAAAACCGCGTCAATAGCCACCGAGGCCGAGGCCAACGCGTCTCGAACCCATCCAAGCCGCAACTCCTCAGCAAAACGCCGCGATGTCTGCGCCCTGCGGTATCCTTGAGCCACATGCACCTGCAGCACCAAGGAGCCACCATGCGCACCGAGCTCGATGTCCCCTTTTCGCACAAAGAAGAAGCCAAGGCGCTGGGCGCCAAATGGGACCGGACCAAGAAGATCTGGTATGTGCCCAGCGGCGTCAACCCCGAGCCCTTTGCCGAGTGGCTGCCCGGTGTTGACCGATCCGACCCCTCAGCGCCGTATATATATCTAGTACTGGGCAAGCGCGAGTGCTGGAAGTGTCACAAAGAGACCTCGGTCGCGGCCTTCGGCATTCCCTATCGAGCCGATAACGACGAGAGCACCGCCATCGCGCACGCGCCCAACGAAGCCGGGCACATTGCCATCGACACGGCCAACGCCAACGCACTCGCCATCGTGCCCGCTCTTGGCTGCGTGCCGGGCGAGATCCGCGACTACCTTCATAAGCGCTGCGGCTACAAGCCCGTAGGCGCGCGAGCCTCCAAAGCCCCGTCGCTCGGCAACACGTGCACCAGTTGCGACGCGCTGCAAGGCAGCCGCTATCTGTTCGAGGAGCCCTCGTCCCCGTTTGCCCTCACTGCCATCAACAAGCTGCCGGCACTGGAGTTTATACGCGTCGAAGTTGCCGGCGTCTTTGGCGTCCCGGCCACGCGTACCGACTTTGACCAGGCGCTCTTTACCTGGGCACGCGACCATCACGCCGAGTTCCACAAGCAACTCGGTGAGGGGATTTATTTGTAGAGGCAAAAGACACTCGCAGCCAACTCCTCTGCATCACCTATCCCTCGTCGCCGGCGTCGTACACGATATCGAGGCCACAAACAGAGCATTTCTCCGAATACACCGGCATATGAACGCCTGTCCGTTTTCTCACTTCGTCGCTAAGTCTGTCGCGCGCATCGATGAACCGAATGTCGAGGCACGGTATTTGCGAGCCGCAGCAAGGACAGGCGATGACAAACGAACCGCAATCAACCTCTACGCTCGGAAACATATTGTTGTCTATAAGGTCACACGGCAGTTTTCCGTACTTCCCCATCGCAATATCGCCTCGCCAGCTCATACACGCTCCCCTCTCGCTATACAAATCAGAAAGAGCATGCACCGGCGGGCGTGCGCGAGATTGCATCGCCACGCGATCCGATCAAACAATACGATCGTCAAAGAATGCCAAAGCCAAATACGCTAATACGGCAGAAGCCCCACCTTTTCACGCTTCTTTTCCGAGCGATCGAACTCAATGCAATGGGCCTCAAGAAACACCGTATCGGGTCGCCACTGACGCTCATCCGGCTGCCTTAGCGTCGCACCCGCAAAGGAAGCGTAGTCGGTCTTATCCAGCAGGTACGATCCGCACAGCCGATATTCGCCGCAAACAGGCTCAAACGAAATCAGGTGAGCATCAAATAGGGAATGAAGATCGCGCCGAAGCAGAATACCGTTGCTGGCAACCTGCGATTTGGGTCCCGAGTAATTCTCGATATGTGCAGCCTCCAGAGCTTCACTGACGCCGCAGTCCGACACCGCGCAACGGCCGTCATAGGCGGCAACGAGCTGCTTGCGGAACCATTGCTGCCCCAATCGCTCGCGCCTTAACGCATAGCGGACCTTTTCGTCGTCGGTCGCACCCTGTCCGGCAAACTCAATATCGACGGGTATGTGCTTCAGATAACTCATGTCGGGCGCAAAACGAGGGTCCGGTCCGCCTTTATGAACAGGACCGTGCAGAACAAACCATCCATTTTCGGGCTCGAACCGCTCAACAAACGCAAGGCCGAGCACCTTATAGCCCACCTCGGTTGCAAATATGACTCCGACTGGGACGCCACATTCCATGCAGTTGAGCATTTTACGGTTGTAATTCTGGTCTCGAGAACCAACGGCTCCTGGCGCTTGGACCGAATACTTAATGACCCACGTACCGTCATCCAAATAGAGCGGAGGCACATCGGTGTAGAAGCTCTTTTTAGAGTTATGGACCGAAAGCGCAAAGATCTTATTGGGATCTTGCTTCACCCGATCCTGGCCCGGCCAGAAGATCCCTGAATCCCGCGTTACGGGAAAGAAGTCCGAGCCAATTCTCAAACGGTACTGATACTGAGGACTATCTTCCTTGGTGTGGTGCGGAAGGCTGGTCCAAACGCCGCCGCGCTGTTCCTCACCCAGAAACCACTCCCATGCCTCAACGTATTCGGAAGGCACGAGACTGCAGGCGCGGTCATAGCTTGGTCCATCCATCAACGGAACAGCAAGGTCAATGTCGTTCATCGCCAGCACCTACAACCATACGAACGCGAGTCATGCCCCTCAATAATATGGCCGAGAGTCAATTATTACGAGATCTCATTCCGCGATCGGCACATCGTTGATGCTCTCGGTTTGCCGCTGGCGCGCTTGTACCCCGCTACCCCACTTCCCTGTATACTGATGTAGCACGTGTTTCATCCGGGCTTGTTGGGCCGGGTCGTTCATGGGAGGTTCTTGTGGCTGTTTCGAATCCGCCTAAGGGAAGCGTTTCTTCTTCGTCCATCAAGCCGGTTACGCGCAAGGCCGTGCGTTGCCAGCGCGAGGTCGCTTGGCTTGTCACGCAGGCGGCGGGCAGGCTTGTGGCGACCACTCAGGACGTCAATGCGCCTACGCCGAGCTTTGTGTTAGCGGCGGCGCTGGATTTTGTGCGCCAATTGGAGGTTGCCGCGCAGGATGCCAACGGCCACCTCGACTACCAGAACGTTATGGCGCCCGACCTGCAAACGTTCTGCCACATGGCCAAGTTGCCTGCCGCGCCCAATGCGCTTTCGGACGCAGGCTACATGTTTACGCTCTCGGGCGCGGACCTTATCCGCGACATCTATGCATACTGCAGCGAGCTCGCCGAGCGCCACGTCTTTGACGCGGCAGAAGTCAAACCGGGAAATGTCATCAAGCTGGTTCTTAGGCTGTTCCTGATAGACGGGTTCGGGGCCATGCCGGCGTAAGCCGAGCCTTTAGCATCACCGTCGACTGGACAACAACCGCTTTACCTTAATGGACGCCAATCGAGGGTCGATTATTGGGTCGCCTCGTCCACTAACGCATCTATCCCACGCGCTCCGACAGTCGATACTTGCGGTTGCGGCTCGTCGCCGGCGCCGTGGGCTCAAGCTCGCCTTGAGCAATGAGCGCGTTGACGCGCGACCTAACCTGGGAAATTGTGAGCCCTGTGTGCTCTGCCAGCTCGCGCGTCCCCAGCTCGCCGTAGTGTTTGAGTGCCGTCACAATTAAGCCCCCGCCATGATCGACCGGCTCGATCTTTGAACGGTAAAGCACGACCTTGAACCGATCGAACCCCGGGCAGAACAGGGGCTCGGCCAGACCATGCGCGCGCATGGCATCGATCATCATCGGGATGCCCGAGCCATTGCCCTCAGCCGGCGAACCTGCGCCATCCGGCAGCGGGACAATCGACATGAGTTTCACGAGCGTCGCGTTACGGCATCGGGAGCTGCCGTCAAACAAGTTCTCGCGAGTCTTTCCCCCGTAAAGGCCGCCAGGATTCGTCACCTCGACACGATCGTCAAAGACGTCGACGGCAATCGATTGTCCACAGAACCGATCCCCGTATTCTCGATGGATTACGGCGTTGGCGATTGCCTCGCGCAGAACCTCCTCGGGAATCTCAAGCGAGTCGACACGCGAGACGCCTTGGACGGTCGAGGTTCGCCGCAAATTCTTGGCGACGGCTGCGACGGCATCCGAGATCATCTCGCCCAACGTTCCCTCACAGATTGTGCGGTCCATGAACCTCAGCGACCCCGCCATGCCCTTCTGAGTTCCCGCATGGACAGCCACGTCAATGAAGAGCTTGGGATAGAACTGCTGAGGGTAGGTGCCCACAACTAGGAGTCCAGCCTTGGTAACATTGCCCTGGGAATCAAGGATATTTAGGCGCTCCAGCTTCGTTTGTTTGTCCGGCGCGCCGCGCATTGCCCGGGGCGTCAACGAGAAAGCCCGATCTATCGTACGGTCGACCAGCGTCTCGTCGAGATTGTCCGCGCCCGCACCCGCCACCGCGTCCCGATCGCTCGGAGTCGCTCGACCGTATGACGCCAATGCGAGCACCTCGGTCGATGAAAGCGGCACATCTTTGTCATCGATGCGCTTGTAGCTGCCGCCCTGGGCGCCCCGCTCTATGACATAGCAGGGCTTGCTCGACGGATCGAGCTCCTCAATCGTAATGACGAGAACGATGACGTCCTGAAGCTCCACTCGCTCGATCGTGTATTTAGGCGGATTGGCCAGCTTTCCTCGACCGCCCGCATCACCCATGCCTGACACAAATTGGTTGAGCACTTTCTCGGTCTCGAAGTTCTCAACCGGGACAAAACCTGCGCGCTCACTCACTCCGAGCACGATGATTCCGCCGGCAGTGTTCGCGAATGCGCTCACCGTTTCCCACACATCGCGGGAAAGCGTCGTGGCGCTCTCCTTCACTTCGACGTTAAGATCATCCGAGCCCATACGCCTTAAAGACTCAAGCAGACCGGTCAGTTCGTTTTCGTTCATCTGCACGTCCTTTCGCTCGGTTCTGCGAAGAATGCCGCGAATAGATTTCCTTAGTCTCTCAGTTATCTCTCGTAATTATCTCTCATCTTTCTGTTATCTCTCATATTAGAGATGAGTGAGAGACAAAAGATAAGATGTCTGCCATCTGTTTCATATAAACATGTTTTTGCTGGTAGAACAATCGGTATTGAGATAATACCATGATTGCCTGTCTCTTTGCTGCTCAGTTATCTCTCATATTTATCTCTCGTCTTTCTGTTATCTCTCGTATTAGAGATGAGTGAGAGATGAGAGATGTGCGGGCGGCGGATGAGCGTGGATTTTGGACGGTCGGGAAATGAGGGTGGATATTTGGACGGTTTTTGGGCGTTTTGAGGCTGATTCCGTCCGAAAATCCACTCTCATTCGATAGGCGTCCAAGTTTCCACGCTCGCGCGGCGGTCACGCGGGGCCTTTACCCATTCCGTTGGCATCGTCTTCAGTTCGCCGCAGTGCCGCGGCTCCATATGGGTATACTCTCGAGGATTCGACTCGATTCGCCCCCGCTGGGGCGTCAA